>NZ_JAVKBY010000187.1:0-45792 GCF_040222985.1 Coleofasciculus sp. F4-SAH-05 | reverse complement strand
GGTAACTTCTACCGCTCAAGAATAGCATTGTATTCAATTTAGGTAGGGGCGCAAGGACCTGCGCCCTCTAAGGTTGCGGTTCTAAACGATAATTTGATGGGCGTATGCCAGGAAGCCCCTACAGTTATGTTGTTGGGTAACGTGGGAAGGATTGAGGCGCGATCGCATTCTCCACCCCAAAACACGCGATCGCACACCCTCTCTCAGTCTTACTTTATTCCTGTTTCTGTCTAATCTTGAGATAAGAATGAACCGATACCGCCCAATCGATATCGTCGGGTTTGAGCAGGCTAATCCAGCCGTTCTTGTGCTTTTGCTTCAGACAGGATATGTTTTATGTTGAACCAAAAACAAATTATGTAAATTATGGCGAAGCATTTAGCCAAATCTGATGTCAAGCAACTAGCATTGATTCTGGGGATAGGCACACCTAAGGAGATTTTCAGAAGCCTCCGCAATTATTTAGCGGGGCAGTTCGTCGGTGCAACTCGTGATGAAACACTTTTAGATGAACTTCTCAAATGTCTATTCTGCAAGCTCTACATTGAGATGGGTCATGCTCAGTTACCTGAAACGGAGACAGATTCAGTAGACTACGCTCAGAGGATTCGAGCTATATTTGCAAAGGTTCGAGGAGACTTCCCAGACATTTACAGTTCGCAAACTGAAATTCTATTAGACCCTGAGACAATTTACAAGGTTATGAAAGAATGTTCCTTTTCTTTGATTGACGCGAATAGCGACCCAATTGGTGATGCTTTTGAAGTTTTTGTTGGCAGCGAATCACGAAGCCGTTCAGGACAATTTTTTACGCCTCGTTCCGTTACGGACTTGTTAGTTGAAGCGGTTGATCCAAAACCTGGAGAATCAATAATCGATCCGGCTTGTGGTGCTGGAGGTTTTCTGACTTCAGTTTCACGTTACTGGCGTCAGGAGGGAGTTTCTACTCAGGAAATTTCCAGGTTGGCTACACAAACGTTCTTTGGTATTGATAAAGACGAATATCTAGTCAATCTTGCCAAGCTTCATATCTCCCTTTTAACCAGCGGATATCCGAATATTTTATGTGGTGATAGTATTGCGCTAAATAATGGTCTTTCGTCTATTCGGGAAAAAGCAGAGGCAGAAGGCTTTGATGTACTACTAGCGAATCCACCTTTTGGATCTCGCATCGTTGCCGCTAGACCTGAAGTTTTAGATTGCTTTCAATTGGCTCGTAAATGGCAGTTCTATCCTAAACTTAACAAATGGCACCCGACCACAGAGATTAAAAATCGGGTACCTCCACAGGTTCTATTTGTTGAAAGATGTATTTCCCTACTAAAAAAAGGTGGAAGAATGGGGATTGTTCTTCCTGAAAGCATCCTGTCAAACAAGTCATACAGATATGTTGTGGAATACTTATTGGAGAAAAGCAAAGTTATAGCTGTAATTGGTATGCCTGAAGCATTATTTAAGACTTCAGGGAAGGGAGGAACCCATACAAAAACTTGCCTATTAGTTGCTGAAAAAAGCGGCAATTCATCGAAAAGTCGATCCTTTATTTTTATGGCTGAAGCTAAATGGTGTGGTCAAGATTCACGCGCAAAAAAAATACCCAATGATGATCTCCCAAAGATAGGAGAAAATCTGCAAATAGTGAAGAAACAAGGTACTTTATCTGAATCACATTTAGGATTTCTGATTGATAGTGATTCCCTACAGTCAAATGTCTTATGTCCCCGCTACTACGATCCTCAAGTTCATGAAAACCTGAACTCTTTAGAAACCACTCACAATTTATTCGCGTTCGGACAACTTGTTACAGATGGAGTTTTAAAAGTTGCTACAGGTAATGAAGTAGGTAAACTCGCTTATGGCACTGGGGACATTCCATTCATACGAACTACAGATATCAGCAATTGGGAGTTAAAATCTGATCCTAAACATGGTGTAGAGCCAAAAATATTTGAGTCTTTAAGGAATAAGCAGGATGTCCAAGTTAATGACATACTAATGGTCAAAGATGGAACTTATCTAATTGGAACCTGTGCAATTGTGACAGAGTATGACTGTAAAATTATCTATCAGAGCCATTTGTATAAGATTCGCGTGATGCCCAATGATTTAAGTTTAAATCCCTTTTTGTTATTAGCTATTCTCAGCTCACCAGTTGTACAACATCAAATAAAATCTAAGCAGTTTACACAAGACATTATTGATAGTCTAGGAGAACGAATTAATGAGATTGTTCTACCTATTCCGAAATCTGAGAAATTACGTCATGAGATCACGGAAATGGTTAGAACAGTAATCAAGGATCGTGTTGAGGCTAGAGAGCTTGCTAAGAGAGCTAGGTTAGCCGTTGCAGGATCGTAATCATGTCCATCCTTTGTCTTTATAATTATGAGTTATACGCTTCAGTAGATTTCGTACTTCTTCAAGACTCATACTACCTTGAATCCTATTTCCATTGGCTGAGATCCAGCTTATATTTTCCGGTGTATGACCAGAGATAATACTATTTGGATCATCAAGCTTGAGTGGGTTGAGATGACCGACTTGGAAATTTGACTTTCCATGAGTAGGATGCATAAGTTCTTCTTGAAACTCCTGGAATAACATTGGTTCTAGCGTTATAGGACAACAGAATATTTCTAATTCTGGTGGAAGAATATCTTGCTCTTGAAGCATCTTCCGGGAGTTTTCTGGAAAACCTTCAAACTCACAGAGTTGTGTAATAAGCTTATACTCAATCGCCATGCAGACGTGCCTAAGAGCAAAATGGACAGAGTGAGGATGAACTTCCCATCGCTTTTCTCGGTTTGTTTTATGAGAACCAGTTTGCACTCGATCAGTTAAGTATGTTTTAACTTTGATTTTATCTTTAAGTACTTTTTTAAAGAATTGAGCATCAGGGCTAGTTTTAGGATTGGTAAGATATTGCCGTAGCTTAAGAGTTCTGATGACATCTTGATTGATAACCCATTCAACATTTCCTCGACGGTGGATTTTTGTGGCTAGATCATGCAGTGCAGGTTGTTCTCTGTAATCAATTGGCAGCTCATATGGAAGAATTTCGTGGTTTAAAAACAAATTTAATGCTATACATTTATCAGAGTCGTTGAGCCAGCTATCAGTAAGTTCAAAAACAAGAGCTTGAGCAATTGCTAAGCATTCTGAGAAAGAACACTCTCTTTGATCGCCATTAAGTTGTGAATACCAACGAGTTCTGTATTTTGTTGTCTCACAACCTGGTAGCTTTACCAGTTCAATCAGGAAAGCGTGACGAAGTATCCCTTTACCAAGCTTCTTATATTGTTTTGCGCTAATTTTTTCTCTTATGATATTTATGTTAGGAGCTATTGTTTCATCAGAGGCAAACATTGACCAAACACTGTCATAGAGTGTGTTCATTTTAAAGCGTTGAGATTCAACAAGTTGATCTATGGTTTCCCGCAAGGCTCTTTACCCTCTTTCGTTTAAAGCTTGTTCAAACTCGGTAATGAAAACAGGAAGGGAAATCCCAATTGCCTGACACCAAGCCCTTAACTCAACAATGTCAAGTCTCCGTTCACCTCGTTCACACTTGCTTATAATCGATTGGGTTGTTTCGAGGCATTCTGCGAGTTGTTCCTGGGTAAGTCCAGCACGCTCCCGCACTTCACGCAGCAATTTGAGGAAGCATCTGTAATCTTCTGAGAAGACAGATTTTTTCATACCCCTCCTGTTTCCCTGACAGAAGGGTAAAGTCTATTTTTGAATAGTCCAAAATCGACTATTGTTAAATCGATAAACTTAATTAGAGACATTTAGAGAGGCGATCGCACTCCTCACCTCAAAAAGCGCGATCGCATTCTCGACTCCAAACAGCGCGATCGCACCGCACCTCATCCTGACTTTTCAGGGGAAGTTTAGAAACTATTGTAGAGACCAAACATGGACGGTCTGGGCGGGTTTAGTCACATCTGGGTACAACCGAAAAGATAGTAGTGAAACCCGCCCCTACACAATCTCCCTTGATTGCACCATATATTGTGGAAAAGAAGACCCAATCCCCCCTTCCCGCCTAACCCGGACAGGCAATAGTCTAGACTGAGAGATCGATCATCACAAAAAAGGGAACCTCACGATGCGACTCTCTCAAATGCTACTCGTCACCCTCCGGGAAGACCCAGCCGAAGCCGAAATCCCCAGCCATAAACTCCTGGTTCGCGCCGGCTATATCCGTCGCATCGGTAGCGGTATCTACGCTTATCTCCCCCTGATGTGGCGCGTTTTGCAAAAAGTTTCCCAAATCGTTCGGGAAGAAATGGATGCCACTGGCGCCCAAGAATGCTTACTTCCCCAACTTCAACCCTCTGACCTGTGGCGAGAATCCGGGCGCTGGGACACCTATACTAAAGCCGAGGGGATCATGTTCGCCCTCACCGATCGCCAAAACCGAGAACTGGGACTCGGACCCACTCACGAAGAGGTAATCACCACCATCGCCCGTGAAATGATCCGTTCCTATCGCCAACTCCCCCTCCACCTCTACCAAATTCAAACCAAGTTTAGAGATGAAATCCGCCCGCGCTTTGGACTAATGCGGGGACGAGAATTCATTATGAAAGATGGCTATTCCTTCCACGCCGATGAAGACAGCCTGAAAAAAACCTATCAGGACATGGATCAAGCCTATCGCAACATGATCAGCCGTTGCGGTTTAGCCTTTCGCGCCGTGGAAGCGGATTCTGGCGCAATTGGTGGTTCCGGTTCCCAAGAATTTATGGTTCTGGCGGATATCGGCGAAGATGAGATTCTCTATACCGAGGATGGGAACTATTCTGCCAATGTGGAAAAAGCCAGTTCCCTCCCGGCGGATGCGGAACCGTCTCCCTTTGAGACTTACGAAAAACGGGAAACCCCCAACACACCCACCATCGACGCCCTCTGTCAATTCCTCAACTGTTCGCCAACCAATGTCTTGAAAAATGTCCTCTACCAAGCCGTTTATGACAATGGGATGACGGTACTGGTAATCGTCAGTATCCGAGGCGATCAAGAGGTTAACGAGGTGAAGCTGCAAAATGAATTAGTCCGTTTAGCCGATCGCTATAAAGCAAACGCCCTCATCGCCCTAACCGTTCCCGACGCCACTACCCAGGCAAAATGGGCGTCTAAACCCCTCCCTGTCGGCTATATCGCCCCAGATTTAGAGGATGATTACATCCGCCCCAGTAGCGACGTAGCCCCCCAATTTTTACGCTTAGTCGATAATACAGGGGTTGACTTGAAAAATTTTGTCACTGGGGCAAACGAAACCAATTATCACGTCGTTGGTGCGAATTGGGGTGAACCCTTCCCCTTACCTAAACAGGTGGTAGATATCCGTACCGCCAAAGCAGGCGATCGCGCGATTCATGATTCTAGCCAAATTCTACACAGCGCCAGGGGAATTGAAGCCGGACATATCTTTCAGTTAGGCACTAAATATTCTAAAGCCATGGGTGCGACGTACACCAACGAAGCTGGCGAAGAAAATCCCCTGTATATGGGATGTTATGGTGTAGGCGTATCGCGACTGGCGCAAGCCGCCGTGGAACAATCCTATGATAAGGATGGAATTATTTGGTCACCCGCGATCGCACCCTACCACGCGATTATTACTGTTCCCAACATCTCCGACGCCAAACAGATGGATGCTGCTGAGACACTTTACCAGCAGTTATGGCAAGCTGGTGTAGAAACTTTACTTGATGACCGGAATGAACGGGCGGGAGTCAAGTTCAAAGACGCCGATCTGATTGGCATTCCCTATCGCATTGTCACTGGGCGATCGCTGAAACAGGGTAAAGTGGAAGTTGCAGTGCGGGCAACGCACCAGTCTCAAGAATTGCCCCTGGATCAGGTGGTTTCTACACTTAAACAATGGCTTGATGCGGCATTAACGTAACCTCCCCGATTAATACTGAAATGAATAAGGCAGCACTGACTCGATTCATCATAGTGGCGATTTATAGTTCTGCCTTTATTGGTGTAATTTTGGGTCTAGTCGGTGGATTTCAGACAGGGATTGCCTGTACTGCCATTGTTTTTTTCTCTATCCTTGCCTATAAGTATCCCCGCCTCGGATTATGGGGACTGCTAATCTATCTTCCCTTCAGCGGGAGCATTATTTATTCTGTGGGTGATGTTTACCAATCCATGGGTGAGAGCATCACCTACTCCGGGAATCATCCCCTCTTTCATTTAATTAAAGATGCGTTTTACCTTCCCGCCTTAATTGCCCTGATTCAGTCGCGGGATTCGTTCTGGAAACTGCTACCGCGCTCGATTCTTAAACCTTTATTGATCGCGATCGCGGTTGTGCTAGGGGTGGCGTTAATGACGTTCCTGTTGATTAATGTACCCCAGGAGTTTGATCCCCAGCTTAAAGGAAGCCCGTTTCTGATGGGAATTCTAGGGTTAAAAGGGCTGGTGGGGTATATTCCCTTACTCTTCTGTGGGTATTATCTGATTCGCGATCGCACGGATTTATTTTTCCTAACTCGCTTGCACCTGATTGTGATCCTCATCTGCTGTAGCTTGGCGTTCCTCCAATACCTGTGGCTGGTTACTGGTTTATGTCCCAGTAGCAATAGTTTGACCGGAGAAGCTGTCTACCGAGCCAGTTTACAGGCAAGATGTTTAGTTGGTGGTTCTCTGTTATACAATCCTCAAGTCGGGTTAATTCGTTTACCCGGTACATTTGTCGCGCCCTGGCAATGGGGATGGTTTCTGATTTCCAGCGCTTTTTTCACCTATGGGGCGAGTGTTAGTGATCCGTCTCGTCGTTGGCGACTCGTGGGATGGGTGGCGATGGTTGCTGTCTTGGCAGTAGCGGTCATTTCAGGTCAACGCATTGCTCTGGCGATCGTTCCGGCGACGTTTGTTCTGTTAGTATTACTCACAGATCGGCATAAGGTATGGCTCCCGATTAAATTAGGAATTGGGGTGCTTTTAGCGATTTGGATTACTCGAACGTTAGGGAAGGTAGAAGAACGAGTGATTAGTTTAGTTGATCGCTGGGAGGCGTCTCCACCGCCTACGTTTATGCTGGATCAATTTAAGTGGGTATTGAGTAGACAAGAGGGATTATTAGGACATGGTTTAGGACGAGCCACTAATGCTGCCCGTCGCCTAGGAGAAACTCAACTGATTGAAACCTATTATGCCAAATTGTTGTACGAAATTGGTCCGATTGGGGTTTTGGCTTTTCTGGCGCTGGTATCTTTGCTGACGTTTCTGACGTTTAAGGCATATCGGTCAGTTCAAGATGCTTCTTTACAACGCTTAGGGTTGTGTCTTTGGGTCTTTGTTTTGTTTATTAGTTATAACACCTATTATTATCCCCTGGCTGTCGATCCCGTAGAGGTTTATTATTGGTTTTTTGCGGGGGTTTTGCTCAAGTTACCGCGACTTGATGATCCGGTAGGTTCTGAAACACTACTTTTTGATCACAAAGACGCTTAGCCTAGAATACAGGGTAGGGCGCACGGGGCGTGTAGCTAACTTTTCACGGTATCTGGCGCAACGTGAGTGTTACGTGTGTAGGGGCGGGTTTCACTACTATCTTTTCGGTTGCACCCAGATGTAACTAAACCCGCCCCGACTCAGGTTTATAGAGTACTGGATATAATATAACTGTGAGTATTACCGGGGTTTGAAAACTTGCCAAAGAATAAAAATAGTAAAGCCGATATAGCCACACACGACGCTCCAATCTTGCCAATTATTAGAATTTGTGAAACCGTTATTACCCATTTTGATTTTCGATTTTAGTTTGAATTAAGCGACAGGGCGACCCGAATTTATTGAGTGGATTGGGGCTGTTCATTGATATCAGCTGATTGTATCTAGACATTAGAACTTTTTTTGCCGCAAACTGTTTTTATACCTAAAAGAAACTACAAATAAACTCTCCAGCGCCATCTGGTTCAAATGAAACAACCACTCCATCTTGGCGAACCCGGGTGCGATCGCGACAATTATAAATCTCTACCGGGCGTTTTACCCCATCAATACTCACGGCGGCTCGATACTGCCAATAATAGTTGGTAAAAGTATAGTCAAATATAGACAGACATAATTTCATTGCAGAAATTCCCTTCGCTTTTACTTTGAGAGATTAATTCTCCTTGGGTGAACTACGCACCTCTCTATCCCATAGCTGTTAAACGCATTTGGGAATGCTTTTCGTAAAATATTGTAGGAACCTATAACATCAGATTGAACAAGAAACCCCGGCTCTGTACGATATAAACCTCGTTTAATTCTTTTTCCTGAAAAAACGGGTTTTTCAGTGAGCTGTCCATAAACGGGGAGAGGATCTAAATTCAAAAAATTAGAAGCTGAGGTATAGGATTCTTCTTGAAGAATCACCGATATTCCTCGTAATTGACATTTGTAAATAATCATGTCAATTAATCGAGCATGAGGAACGGTCACAAATTTTTGATTGTTGACTTTTCCTAAGTTCACTTCTTGTTTACAACCGTCATTTTTCCCAATTACTAAAGTGGTGATATCTTGGTCAACTAAGAGATTGACTAAATAACGACTAGCTCGGTGAAGATAATTATCTATCTTCTGATTACGGCAACGGGTTAAACGACGAATTCTTTGGGAACTTTGACGATTGCTTTTTAACAGAGATTGTAACTTCGCTCGACGTTGGTTATAAAATTGATTTAGGCTTTTTAATGGTCTGCCATTAATCAACAAAGGAGTAAACTCCGGTTGATTTGAAGTTACAGCCATCAAATTATCTATGCCTAAATCTATCGCGGCTATCTTTTCATTTGGGGTTAATAACTGTTCTTTTTCTTCATAAATTACCTCAATTACATAACAATCGCACTTGGGGACAATCCTCACTTCTGCTATACGGTTAGCCACTTTACTGGTCAACTTGACGCTGAGCGGAGCCGAAGCGTCAATATTAGTTCCTGATAGCTTGACTAATCCTTTTCTTCTGGCTACTTTACTTATCGCTTGAATTGTATAAATTAGAAGATTTCGTCCTTTTTTTGTATCTTTATAGCCAGGAATTTTCGGTCTACCTATAAATTTATCGGGATGCTTTTTAAATTCAGAGTTCGCGGCGAAAAAAGATTTCCAGTTCCGCTCTAATCCTCTTAAAACTTGCTGTGATACTTTCGCCGGTAATGCTTTATATTGTTCTGTATCTTTCATCAAGGAAGCCATCTGATTATAAGTCAAATAACCCTGACCATAAATCCAGTTTTGACGGATGAGATAATTGGCAGAGTTATAAAGATTTTTAGACTGCCAAGATAAGCGATCTATCGACCTCCAAAAACGATGCCCTTTTTTGATTATATGTCTTTGGGCTAGTAGCATTATTGTCCGTGAGATTAAACTCTTGCATAAATACAAGCTATCAAGTCAGGTTTCAAGTTGTCCTCAATCGCCTCCCAAGTTATGATAGACAGTTATGATAATTGTACCAGACGGCAATTGATGACCTGTCAAATTTCCTTGTTTCTACCACCTCCAGGCAGTTCGATAACTGATTCCTGCTTTTTTGGCATAGTCTGAGAGTTTCATGTCTATATATTACACAACATGACTACATCTGACTATATTCTTATTGAAACTTTACAATACTCGCGGAGCGCCAAGCAAGCTACGTCATTCGTCATTTGTTATTAGAAAAATCCTCCCTCATCTCCCTCATCTCCCTCATCTCCCTCATCTCCCAGCGCTTTGATAGATGGGGATTATCACTTTGATTGTCAAATTGTCTAATTGCTTTGTTTGAACTTTACCCTCGACCCATTACACTATACACTAAGCTTAGAAAACTTAAGAAAAATTAATCGTTAAGTAAAAATACCTGTCTATCAGGGTTTCTTCAGGTTCAATACCACTGAAGAGGAAATTTGTATACCCCCACGAGATCATGTCGATGACTCAGTTTTTCCTTGACTCTGCCTGGTTAATACCTTGCTATGCCCTATTAGGTGCAATTTTAGCCGTCCCTTGGTCTCCGGCGATTATAAATCGTACCGGACCAAGACCCGCAGGCTATATTAATCTGTTGATGACCTTCATCGCTTTTTTGCATGGGTTGTTGGCATTACTCGCCATCTGGAATCAACCGGCTCAATCGGTTGTGATTCCCTGGCTACAAGTGGTTGATTTGGATTTATCCATTCCCCTAGAAATCTCGGCGGTTACGATTGGGGCGACAATGGTAATCACTGGGTTAAACTTCCTGGCACAAATTTATGCCATTGGTTACCTAGAAACCGATTGGGGATGGGCACGGTTCTATTCCTTTCTGGCATTGTTTGAAGCGGGAATATGCGCCCTTGTCCTTTGCGATTCCTTGTTTTTTAGCTACATTATCCTGGAAATTCTCACTCTGGGAACCTATCTTTTAGTCGGATTTTGGTTTAATCAATCCTTGGTGGTAACCGGTGCCAGAGATGCATTCCTGACCAAACGGGTGGGAGATTTAGTCCTATTAATGGGGGTGATTAGTATCTATCCCCTGTCTAAAACCTGGGACTTTTCTCAATTGGCAGACTGGGCAAGTACCGCTAATCTTGATCCGAAAGTAGCCACCTTGGTGGGTTTGGCATTAATTGCCGGTCCTATGGGTAAATGCGCCCAATTTCCCCTGCATTTGTGGCTAGATGAAGCTATGGAAGGACCCGTTCCCAGCACCATTTTACGGAATGCCGTGGTGGTTGGTACGGGGGCGTGGGTGTTGATTAAACTGCAACCCGTTATTGCTATATCTCCCGTTGCTGTATCCGCCATAATTTGGATTGGTGGAGTGACAGCCGTGGGTGGTACGATGGTCGCGATCGCACAAATCGATATTAAGCGTACTCTGTCCTATCTGGTAAGCGCTTATCTGGGATTGGTGTTTATTGCCGTGGGTACGGGACAAATCCAAACCGCCCTGTTATTAATGTTGACCTACGCCGTCGCCATGGGGTTATTGGTGATGAGTACAGGGGCGATTATTTGGAACAGTATTACTCAGGATGTGACTCAATTGGGCGGGTTATGGGCAAAACGCCCTGCTTGTGGGTTGTCTTACCTGGTGGGGGCGGCTGGATTGATTGCGGTTCCTCCTCTGGGCGGATTTTGGGCGTTTTTACAGTTGGGAGATTCTTTGTTTACCAATCACCCGAAACTCTTTGCCCTGTTGTTAGTGGTGAATGCTTTAGCCTCGTTTAGCCTATTCCGTGTCTTCGGTTTAGTCTTTGGTGGCAAGCCTAAACAAATGGCACAGCGATCGCCTGAGGTACATTGGCCCATGGTCTTCCCTATGATACTGCTGATGGGGTTTACGCTGCACGTTCCTTTACTCCTGGGGACATGGCAACTTTTACCGGAATGGGTAAGCCTGAATCCGACGGTGGCGGCTTCGCTGGTGTTGTCGAGTGCACTTGGTGGCGGTGCGGCGGCTTATATGTATCTGAGTAGCCAGGTGGAAAAGCCGATTCGATTTGGTTCAAAGGACCTGCAAGACTTTTTTGCCTACGATTTATATACCCAAAAGTTGTATCGGGTAACGATAGTGTTTCTGGTTGATTTGATTTCCAGAACGATTTCTTGGGTTGACCGCTATATCGTGGATGGTTTGGCTAATTTAGTCGCTTTTATGACGGTGTTTAGTGGGCAAAGCTTGAAGTATAATGTTTCGGGTCAAACCCAGTTTTATGCGTTGACTATTTTGTTGGGGGTGGCGTTATTGGGGTTTTTGTTGAGTTTGCCGATTTTGTCGCGTCTTTCGTTGATTGTTGGTGGATGATTTACGTTTTTGTCGGAGGTGTTGGTGGGGAAAGATGTGTTTTTTTAACGCAGAGGTACGCAGAGGTTAGCGCTCCAGGTAGCAGAGGGGTTAAGTGAGGTGGTGGAGGAATGGATGTGTCACTGTTTAGATGGATATTAAATGTAGAGACGTGCCATGGCGCGTCTTGAGGTTTGAGTTTATCGGGGCGGGTTTAATTTGAATCGTTTATAGTTATTTAGAGGCTGATGAACTTGCCCCGATTAAGTGGAAGCGTTTTAAGTTGGGAAGTTTGACGGGATTATGCTAAGTACGCTGATTGGGTTACCTGTTGTTGGTGCGATTATTATCGGGTTTTTGCCGGGAAAGGTGGCAAAAACACGACTCCGGGCGATTGCTTTAGCGGTGGCGACGGCGATTGTTCTGGTGACGTTGTGGTTAGCTACGAAGTTTGATATCACTTATTCCGGTTGGCAGTTTCAAGAGGAGTTAACCTGGATTCCTCAATTGGGATTATCCTACAAGTTAGGTGCGGATGGTTTATCGTTTCCGTTGCTGGCATTGGGGAGTTTGTTGAACTGGGTGGTTATTTTTAGTAGCCGCATTGATGTTGAACGAGTTCGCCTTAAATATGCGCTGATTTTGTTGGTGAATGCGGGAGTTACGGGGGCGTTTCTGTCACAGAATTTGTTGCTGTTTGTGCTGTTCTATGAATTGGTGTTGATTCCTTTGTATCTGTTAATTGCCATTTGGGGAGGAAGCAAGCGCGAATATGCGGCGATGAAGTTTCTCATCTATACCGCTGTGTCCGGAATTCTGATTCTGGCGGCGTTTTTGGGGATTACGTGGCTGAGTAATTCCACTAGCTTTAATTATGAGGCGATTCACACCCAAGGGTTATCGTTAACGACTCAGTTGGTTCTGTTGACGATTTTGTTGGTGGGATTTGGGATTAAAATTCCCCTGGTTCCCTTACATACCTGGTTACCTGATGCTTATGTGGAAGCGTCGCCTGTGGTGGCGATTCTGTTAGGGGGGGTTGTGGCGAAGATGGGAACCTATGGGTTGGTACGCTATGGGTTACAATTGTTTCCCGAAACTTGGTCGTTGGTAGCGCCGGGATTGTCGGTTCTGGGCGTCGTGAGTGTATTGTATGGTGGGTTTAGTGCGATCGCGCAAAAAGATATTAAACGGATGGTGGCGTATAGTTCTATTGGTCACATGGGGTATATTGTTGTCGCGGCTGCGGCGTTAACCCCGTTGAGTCTGTTGGGGTGTGTGACTCAGATGGTGAGTCATGGGATTATTCTGGCGATTCTGTTTTATTTGGTTGGGGTGGTGGAAACCAAGGTGGGAACTCGCGAGTTGGATGTTTTGAATGGGTTGATGAATCCAACTCGGGGTTTACCGTTGGTGAGTGCACTGCTGATTTTAGGGGGAATGGCAAGTGCGGGGATTCCGGGTTTAGTTGGATTCGTGGCAGAGTTTTTGGTGTTTCAAGGGAGTTATTCAGTGTTTCCTTGGCAAACGATTTTATGTATTTTTGCGTCCGGGTTAACGGCGGTTTATTTTGTGATTCTGCTGAATCGAACCTGTTTTGGCAAGCTGGATAATCGTCAGGCTTACTATCCGAAAGTTCTCTGGAATGAACAGGCGCCCGCGATTATTTTGGCGGTGATTATTTTCTTCCTGGGAATTCAACCAACTTGGTTGGTTCGGTGGACAGAAACAACCACAAATGCGATTGTTTCGGCGGTGCCAACTCAGGTTGATCAAGAAAATGTGGCGAGGGCGGATTCGTCATTCGTCATTAGTCATTAGTAATTAGTCATTAGTCATTCGTCATTAGTCATTCGTCATTCGTCATACTCGCTTTCATCGAGAAGCAAGCTACGTCTTATGTAGTTCTTTGACGTAAACAAAGGGCGGGTTTAGTTAAGTTAGGGGTTTGATCCGAAACGTTATTGGTAAAACCCGCCCCTACACCACTCATTCGGGGCGGGTTTAGTTACATCTGGGTGGGGGAAGAAACGATAGTTGTCAAACCCGCCCCTACACATTCAAAATGAAAAAATAAAAACTTGATAACCATGGTACAAACTCCAACAAAACCAGCAACAAAATTACCACCGTCTCAGCATGAATTTGCGGATATTGTTCATCGCTTAGAAGCTGGGGGGGCGATGGTTCCCGATACGCCGGAAAATCTGATGCAAATTATTGGGATTTGGAAGGCGTATGCGGTGCCAATGGATTTCTATTGGCGAGATTTGCTTTATATTGGGGAACGAGTCTTTTTGAATCCGTTTCCCTTCTTTAAATATTTCCTGCCGAAAGACTATTTAGAACTGCATAATCATTACGCGGGAGATGATGCGGATTTACGGATTTGGCGGGGTCAAGCAACGGCGCATCCGGAACTTGTGGAATTTATTGAGAAAGGGGAAACCCAGAAAATGCCCAAGTTATTGCATCACTTGTGGCATGACCGGATTAATATGGAGTTTGCTGAAGCCTGTATGCGGGCTATGCTTTGGCATCGACAGATGTACGCCCCGGTGAATCAGTTTGACCCGTATCTGGATACACAGGAATATAAGGACAATGCGAATCGGGCAATTCAGGCGTATTTTAAAGGAAATCCGGTGATGCTGGGATGGCATAAGCTGTTCCCAGAAATGTTTATCGAACAATGTCGTCAGGCGTCCTATTATAGTCTGTTGGGGCTATTTTGGGAAGTCATGGCACCGGTGTTCTTTGAGGTGTCTGATCTCTACGATGAAGGGAAAATTACTTCTGTACCCGAAGCGATGAACTTTTTGGTGAATGGCATATTCGCGATCGCGGGTCGTCCGATCTATCATCATGTTTATGTCAAAGGGGAATGCTATGAGGTGATTCCCAAGTCCAAGGGGTTTACCTGGCTGTATGAGGCGGCGCTTCCTTATGTGGAGTCGGTATTCTATCGCACGGCACCCTTTAGGGGGACGAAGTCCTATAATGCCCAAGCAGGGGAAGTACCGAGTGATCAGAAAGACTTCCATTATGGGGTTCTCTATGCGGATAAATTCCCGGTGGGTTCGGCGGGAGTTCCCCCCACATTACTGATGCAGGATATGTTACATTTCTTACCTCCTTATCTGCAAGCCTTCTATGAAAAGCGCTGTCGCCGTGAAAGTGATATCCTGAATCAAATTGGCGTAACCTTTCAGCGATCGATGTATTGTGTGACATCGGCGGTATTTCAGGCGTTACGAACCGCACTGTTGTATCCCTTAGATGACCCGAATCCGAAGCATTTGCAGGCGAATCGAGCCTTTTTTGAAGCGCAATTAGACCGATTCTGTCGTCCAGAGTACGGAATGCGGGATGCGGCGCGGTTAGGGTATATTCAGACTGCCGATTATCGGTAATATTGGTTTGAACAATTACCAGATCCCCGATTTCTCAAAGAAATCGGGGATCTAACTATATAAATATGCCCATAGATATAGGCAAAAAAACTTAAAATCTGCATTTTCCAGTTTAAAACGGATTAAGGTTACTCTGAATAAGACCGAATAGTATAAGAAGAGTAGAGGGGCTGGTGTCATCCTACAGCCAAGCTTCTACAATCTAAACTAAGATACTCGCATCGAGTTTGAGTCATTACAGATTTGGTCAGAAGGAGTTAAACCTATGAAAAATGAAGAAAATGAACCCGACACCCTTCTGGCTCAAATTGTGGCATTACAACAACAAGTGGGCGAGTTGGAGGACAAGGTTAATCACTATGAACAGCAACTGGCGCAGGAACGAGAAACGCGCCAGCTTGAAGTTGGCTTACATCTGGCTAACGAAGGATTCCAATTCGCCGCCCGAGCCGTGAATGCGCTCATTTATGATTGGCAGATGACCAAGAATCGGGTAGAACGAACGGATGGACTCACCAGTATTTTAGGCTATTCTCTCAGCGAAGCCAAACCCACCTGTGACTGGTGGCGCGATCGCATCCATCCCGATGATGTGGAACGAATGGCTCAGGAGACAGCCACGGCGTTGAGTCAGGGAGACTCCTATCAAGTCGAATATCGGGTTCGCCACAAAAACAATCACTATATTCCTATCTTGGATCAAGGACTGGTGGTGGCACGAGATGATCAAGGACATCCTATTCGGGTGATTGGTAGCACCATCGATATTAGCGATCGCAAACAAATAGAAGCCGCCTTACGGGAGAGAGAACAGCGCTTCAGCACATTATTTAATGGCATGGAAGATTGGGTACTCGTTTATCCCCTCACGGCTGACAATCAACCAGGACAATTAATTGAGGTGAATGAACAAGCCTGTAAACGGTTAGGCTATAGCCTACAAGAACTCCTCACCCTATCGATTGCGGATGTAGTGGACTTCCCCTTAGCTGATTTTAACCTCAGTTTCCAGAAATTGTTGCAAGAGAAACGAGTGGTTGTCGAATCAGTACATCGCACCAAAGACGGTCAAAAAATTCCCGTTGAAGTCAGTTCCACCCTATTTATGCTGGATGGTTTGCCCACCGTTCAATCCATCTGTCGAGACATTACTGAACGTAAACAGGAAAAGACAGCCCTACGCCGCAGTGAAGAACGATTTCGGGTTGCCCAAAATCTTTCCTTAGATGGGGTTACTATTCTAAAAAGCCTTCGCAATTCAGCCGGAAAAATTATTGATTTTGAGTGGATCTATGTCAATCCCATGGCGGCAAAAATGCTACATCATTCGGTTTCCGAGTTAGTCGGTCAACGCCTACTTAATATCCTGCCGGGAAATCAAAGGAATAGTGACTTATTTGAGCGCTATGTCAACGTCGTAGAAACCGGAGAACCCCATGATATCGAAGTGCGCTACGAATCCGAGGGAATTGTTGGCTGGTTTCGCAACATGGCAGTCAAGTTAGACGATAGCGTCGCCATTTCCTTTAGCGATATTACCGAACAAAAACAAGCCGAGTTAGCACTGCGGAAAAGTGAAACCGTTCTCAATGCCTTTATTGCCAGTTCCCCCATTGGCATAGCCTTTTTTGACCATGACTTACGCTATCTCTATGCCAATGAAGCCTTAGCCACGATGAATGGCGTACCCCTGAGCCAACATTTAGGTCGTACTCTTTGGCAGGTAGTGCCACAGATGGCACCTGAATTTGCCCCCATGCTGCATCAGATTTTACAGACTCGGCAACCGAGGCTGAACTTTGAGTTTAGTTGTGAAGTTCAACCGGGTGTTTATCGCCATGCTTTAGCCAATCACTTTCCGGTTTGCTTACCCGATGGTGAACTATTGGGAGTCGGTGTTACCGTCATGGAGATTTCTGAACTCAAGCGGGTAGAAGCCGCCTTACGCATGAGTGAAGCCTTTGCCCACGCCAGAGTGCAAGAGTTAGAAACCTTAATGGAAATTACCCCAGTGGCGCTTTGGATTGCCCATGATCCTGACTGTCATCAGATGACGGCTAACCGAACGGCGTACAATTTAATGCGGATGCCACTAGGTTCAGTGACAACTGCAACTCCTGTTGAGGGTTCCTATCCCCTGCCCTTTAAACAATATAAAAACGGACAAGAATATCTCTCCCAAGACTTACCGATGCAACGTGCGGCTAGAACCGGGCAAGAGGTGATTGATGAAATAGAATTTGTCTTTGAGGATGGCACAGTGCGCTTCATCTATGGCAAAGCCATTCCCCTGTACCACGACTCTGGTGAGGTGCGCGGCGTGATTGGCGCATTCGTGGATATCACCGAACGCAAACAGGCAGAACGGGAGCATGAACAACTTCTAGCACGAGAACGCGCCGCTCGTAAAGAGGCAGAATCCGCCAACCGGATTAAAGATGAATTTCTGGCGATTTTGTCTCATGAGTTGCGTTCTCCCCTGAATCCTATCCTAGGATGGACAAAGTTACTCCGCACTCGTCAGTTCGATCAAGCCGCAACCGATAAGGCATTGGCAACCATTGAACGCAATGCCACGATTCAAATTCAGTTAGTGGATGACTTACTCGATGTTGCCCGAATTCTGCGCGGAAAAGTGTCTCTGACTCGTCATCGGCTTGATTTAGCGATCACAATTAAAGCGGCGATTGAGACAGTGCAGTTGGCGGCGGAGGCGAAATCGATTCAAATTCAGACTCATTTTATCAGTAAGGTGGGTTTGGTTGAGGGTGATTCTGGGCGGTTACAACAAGTGGTGTGGAATTTACTCTCCAACGCGGTTAAGTTTACTCCATCCGGGGGACAGGTTGAGGTGACATTGATGGCGGTGGATGAGTTTGCCCAGATTACGGTAAGCGATACAGGTATCGGAATCTCTGCCGATATTCTTCCTCATATTTTCGACTATTTCCGTCAGGCGGACAGTTCCATGACTCGCCAATTTGGGGGATTAGGATTAGGACTCGCGATCGCGCGTCATCTTGTGGATTTACATGGTGGCATAATCCAGGCAGAAAGCCCAGGGGAAGGACAGGGGGCAACGTTTACTGTCAGATTAGCCCTACTCCCAGATAAAAAGCAACGAATCAGACATAACGCCCAGGATGGTTTAGAAAAGCCAAATACCCCTGCTCTGAAAGGGATACGCATCTTAGTTGTCGATGATGAGCCAGACACACGAGAACTAATTGGGATTATCTTACAACAAGTTGGAGCAGAAGTGATCACAATGGCATCAGCCGAGGAAGTGTTGTCACAATTTAACCAGTTAACCCTGGATATCCTGGTGAGTGACATTGGTATGCCCCAGATGGATGGGTATGGTTTACTGCAACAGATTCGGGGCATGTCCTCAACCCAAGCCCAGATACCTGCGATCGCATTAACGGCGTATGCAGGGGAATCCAATCAGCAAAAAGCCCTAGCCGCCGGATTTCAGCAGCATCTGGCAAAGCCTATTGACCCCAATGATTTGATCCAAGCGATCGCCCGGTTAGTTGAACAGAGAAATAAATGAGTAGCTTTACCTTAATTACGTCTATTTGTCAATCCCCTTCCAGGCTGATTCTATGAAACGTCTGTAAAGATTTCCTGACAACTTTGAAGAGTTGGCAAACTCTCCGGATTTTTCACCCATTGAGCGCCATTGGCTGATAAAACTGAATACTAGAGAACCCTAAATTTTGAGCCAAGCACTTTATCTAATCATGCCAACTCATCCCAAATAAAGCTGTCAACATTGTTACAAAACTTAAATTATTGCTAACTCTACAGGGTTAACTATAAGGGTGAATCCTTGAGGTTAATTGTTAGCAAATTAGAGAAAGAAATGTCCTTTCTCGATTAATTGTAATGCAAGTTTTTAGGTAGAGAAATTAGCTCTCCCTGAGGGGGAGCTTTTCTGTTTTTATGAACGTTTTAACTTCACAAAAGCTTTATAGAAAGTTCATTTTAACTTTATTAATCTCCGTAAAAACACGGTTATAGTTAAATTGTGGTCAGAGAAAAGCAGCGAAACGAACCTCAAGAACACAGTCGTTTACGTAATTCCTCGTAGACTACACCGAAGCAACAAAAAAAAACGTAATTAATTCACGGAGTAAAAATAAATGTCTAATCCTATCAATGACAACTTTGTAGATAGCATTCAATTGAGCGGTGCTTCAGTCAGTACCACGGGAACGAGTGTGGGAGCCACTGGGGAGATAGGTGAACCCTCTCAAAGTGGAAGTACTGATTCAGTCTGGTGGTCTTGGACAGCACCTTCATCGGGTCAATTCACGATTGATACAAATGGCAGTAACTACGACACTTACTTGAGCGTCTTTACAGGTAACGCTGTTAACAGCTTAACCACAGTTGCTCAAAATGATGACGGTGGTATTGGCTTCCAAAGTGAAGTTTTACTGAATGCAACTGCTGGCGAAACCTATCACATTGCCGTATGGTAGTTCTGCTACGGATTATCTCAATGGTGGCGCAGGTAATGACACCCTTTACGGAAATGGCGGTAGAGATACCCTTATCGGTGGTCGTGGTGATGACTTAATCTACGGTGGTTCATGTCCTGATCATATTCTTGGTGGCGAGGGCGACGACATCATTTACGCCAATGGTGCCAACAATGGCGCTGACTACATTGATAGTGGTGTTGGCAATGATACCATCTGGCTGGGTAACGGTGATGCCGAGGTTGTCCTCTCAGAAGGAGCTGGATACGATGTGATTAATAACTTCCAGCTTGGTCAGACTTCTCTAATCGTCAGTGATGTTAGTGCGTTGAGTTTCGCTGATAGTGCAAATGGTGCCCAAATCTATCAAGGCAGCGACTTGTTAGCCACCGTGAGTTGGCAGTCTGCTAGCACATTTGCCAATAACACGAATGACATCTTTGTCGCCGCCTAGATATTTCGTCTGATGTTTTAGTCTTTCTTAGTCTGCATATTAGTCTAATCGAACCAAGCGGGAGATGCAACGTATCTCCCAATTTTTTTTGTCAGAGTCGTACATAGCACTTTTCATCACTCAGCAATTTCATGATTATTACTAAGATAGGCTTCCACAGCGTCTTGGTGTCGGAGATAATAAACAATTGTGGTATAAACATCAGTTGTTGTTATCACTGGCACAAAAACCTTTACTCATAACAGTTTTGCCTAACATGAATCCCTACGCTATTATTCATCAAACTCAACGCCAACGAGTCAGCGATGGTATGACGCGATCGCTCCTGGAAAACTGCGAGAATGCGCCCCGTATCCTGGTACTCGTTTGGTCTCAACTGGGTGACTTTGACACGCTCGAATATACCTTCTGGTTACAGCGAGAAGCTGAACAGTTGCAAGGGAAGGGAATCGCCATTCGCGCCGTGGGGATTGGCAATCTGGATTCAGGAAAACAGCTTTGTCAGTATACCGGATTTCCGGCGGAATGGTTGTTTGTTGATCCAGAGGCTCAATTGCATCGCCAGCTTAACCTCTATCCTGGGTTAAATTTCAAACTTCCGGGACTCTCTACCACGCAAACCGCCTGGTTAAATCTACTTTTAATGTGTGCGGGGATTGGTAGCCCAGGTACACTCGCCGAAGTGTTTCGCGGTTATCGGGGCGATCACAACGCACCTCAGCTTATTGGCGATGAGGAAGTTGTCAAGGCGAAACCCTTACCCCCTCTCAAAGGCTCATTTTTTCAATTCGCTGGCGGAAGTGGATATCAGCGCCCCTTTGAACTCGCCACTTTGAGACTACGGAATATGGTAGAAGTGTTAAGCCATTGGAAAACCTATGTCCCCAATCCCGCTTATATGACACAGCGAGGTGCAACCTTCCTATTTGACGCAGACGGGAAGCTACTGTATGAACATCGCGATCGCGCAATTCTCGGCTTTGCTGCCAACATGAGCCGTCCCTTATCATTTTTAGATGAAATAGGGTAAAAGGGTAGAAGGGTAGCTCGCATCGATTCCGGAATACAAGTACAGACAATTGGTGATTGAGTAAGAAAGAAAGTTTTATGTAGGAGCTGGTTTTACTATTATCATTTTTTACCTCACCCAGATGTGACTAAACCCGCCCCGATGTAGAGACGTAGCATGCTACGTCTCTACTCCTTCAAAGATATACCCCAATCATGAACTATTGTTTTCCCAAACCCAATTACCATTTCCTCTGGATTCCAAGCAATCTTCTCCTCAGCCTTCTCATCTTCATCAGCACAGCCAATGCCCAAATAATCCCCGATAACGATAACTTTTCAACCAACACAAACATTACCAATAGTGAGATTCAAGGCGGAATCAGAACCGGAAATCATCTTCTCCACAGTTTTGAGGAATTTTCTATTCCTACCAACTCCCAAGCCATCTTTAAACTGACCCCCCAAAACCTAGACATAGAAACTATTATCAGCCGTGTCACAGGCAACAAGACATCCATCATAAATGGCATCCTTGCCGCAGATGGCACCGCTAACCTAATCCTGATTAACCCCAACGGAATTATAGTTGGTGCGAATGCACAACTCAATATCGGTGGCTCCTTTTTAGCCAGTACCGCCAACAGTATTATTTTTCCCAATGGCAGTGAATTCAGCACCACCAATCCCCAACTCCCCCCCCTGCTCACCATTAACGTACCCATTGGCTTACAGTTTGGTAAAAATCCAGCACCAATTATTAATCAAGCAAATAGTAATCTGTCAGTAAACCCCGGTCAAACCTTAGTGCTGGTAGGAGGAAATTTATTATTAAACAAAGCTAATTTAACAGCACCACAAGGACGAATTGAATTGGGGAGTGTGACCAGTTCCGGACTCGTTCATCTAACTCCAATAACCCCAGGTTTTGCCTTAGATTATTCCGATATACAACAATTTGGCATCATTGACTTAACCGATGCAACAGTTATCAAGACCAGTGGTTTAGGGGGTGGCGCAATTCGGGTGCGGGGGGGACAAGTCACCCTGACTCAACACTCAAACCTAGTGGCGGAAACCGTCGGTAATGTGAACGGCGGCGGGATTGATATTCAGGCAAATCAGGTAACATTGCAACACGGTGCGTTTGCTTCGACCTCTACATTTGGTACAGGTACAGGAGGTCATCTAACTATTCGTGCTGACCAAGTGAACGTGACTGGCACAACTCCTCTAGAACCCTCACGACAGCTTCTATTCAGAACATTTGATCCCCTTAATCCTAGTAATGGTTTATTTAGCGTAAGTCGTGGACAGGGGGATGCTGGACATTTAACCATTGAAACCAACCAATTGATTGTGCAGAACGGCGCGGCTATTTTAACCACCGCATTGGCTGGAGGTGATGGTGGCGATTTAACCTTAAACGTTTCGGAGTTTGCTGATTTAATGGGTGGGTCTCTGTTAGCGACAGGAACCATCGCTCAAGGAAATGCAGGTGATTTGACCATAACCACAAATCAATTGCGAGTGCTAGAGGGTACATCCTTAAGCACCACTCCTGGCGATACCAGTCAAGGTGAGGGGGGGAATTTGACCGTAACGGCTGAAGGGGTAGAACTCAGAGGAACCCCAGCCGATGCTGTTGTTCCTGGCGGGTTGTTCACAACAACGCTAGGTGCGGGGGATGCGGGTGATTTTACGCTGAATACAGGTCAACTCATTGTTGCTGATGGGTCACAAATCTCAGCGTCAGGGGCGGGTGGGGGACGAGGGGGAAATCTGATGGTTAACGCCGATACAGTGGACTTGAGGGGAATTTCTGCTGATGGTCGGTTTTTGAGTGGGTTGTTTACCTCGTCATCGTTGTTAACCGTAGAAGGACAAGGAGGAACAGCACCCGCTGGAGATTTAATGATTACTACGCGCCGATTAAGTGTCCAAGATGGCGCTCAAATTTCCGCCGCCACCGGGGGGGCAGGTACAGCCGGAATGTTAACGATTAATGCGACGGAATCAGTCACAGTGGCGGGTGTGGCGACGGGTGTTGATCCCGGTGTCGAACGTGTCTCCTTTGGCATCATTGGTGATGGTATCGTACCCAGTGCGATTGAAGCCAATACCAGTGGTGCAGGCGGTGCGGGGGATTTGCAGATTCAAACGGGACGGTTAAATGTGTGGGATGGCGCAGAAATTGGCGTCAGGGGGACTGCATCGGGTGCTGCTGGTAATTTGGATATTATTGCTGATTCGATTTGGCTGGACAATCAAGGGGGAATCAGCGCCGCTACAGTGGCGGGGACAGAGGGAAATATTCGACTCGACGCCTCGAATCTGTTGCTGCGGCGCAATAGTCGGATTACCACGAATACCGAGAATAGTGATGGGGGTAATATCAGGATCAATACCGATGCTTTAGTCGCGATCGATAATAGTGACATCACGGCTAATGCTCGTCAAGGTCGAGGCGGTCGTGTTAGTATTACCGCTCAAGGTATTTTTGGTACTCAGTTTCGGGATGAACTGACTCCCAATAGTGATATCACTGCCACATCAGAGTTAGGACCACAATTTAATGGTCTGGTCACTTTAAATATTCAGGGAATTGACCCGAATCGGGGATTAGTTCGCTTACCGGAAAACTTTACTCAACCCAGTGATCAAATTGCCACAGGTTGTGTCGCTGAAACCGGAAACTCGTTTGTTGTGACGGGACGCGGTGGATTACCCGAAGACCCCAGCCAAATTTTGCGCGGTCGCACCCTTTGGCAAGATTTGCGAGCTGTAGATTTGGATGAAGAAAATCTGGAGAAGACGGAACATGAAGACAATCGACAGCAATTTCCTTCGTCAAGAGAGGAAATACAGCCAGAGGAAAACCTGACCTCTCGCCGTTCTTCTATTGTGGAGGCTAAAGGATGGGTTATTGATGACGATGGTAATATCGAACTGGTGGCGAATATGCCTAATAATAGACTGAGGGGGCTAGAGTCATCCAGAACATCTCATTGTTATTAAATAAAACAGTAGGTTGGGTCGAGGTACGAGACCCAACAAACCTTGGCTTGAGACTGTTGGGTTTCACTCCGTTCAACCCAACCTACACCGATACTGAAGGGGGTGGAGTTGTCCAGAAAAGATTTCACTCCGTTCACTCCAATTTACTTAAGTAACGAATTAAATCAACAATCACCGATGGACAGTTTTATTCAGCAAAAATTATTGACTTCACTTTTATTGACAGGGAATCTGCTTGTTGGTTTGCTGGCTTCAAGTAGTCTGACTCAAGCACAGGTTATACCTGATGATACATTGCCCAAAAATACAGTTGTCACTCAGAATGGTAATCTCACTGAGATTCAACAAGGGACAAGAGTAGGTGATAATCTATTCCACTGAAAATCAATCAACTGGTGGCTTACAGGTAGATTCCCTTCAAACCTTAGGTTTAGTTGGTGGCGAACTGCAGTTTTCGGGAGGACATTTGACAGCACCCCAAGGGCGAATTGAATTAGGTAGTGTTGGTGCGAATAGTTTTGTCCAGATTACGCCAACGATTAAATGGATTATTAATTCCCAAGGTCAAGTTGAGTTAGTGGCTCATGTTCCTGAAGTTACTCCCCACAGTTCCTGGTATAAATCAGCAATATGCTTAAATGAGTAATCACATTGTTGTCATGGCGATTAAAATCGCTGCTACACTTGCCCTTGCGTCCGCCTGCGCGGACTGGATATTATGACTTTTTTGCCTCGCATCAGACTGAAAACAGTTATCAGGCGATCGCGAACTCAAAAAATAGCGCTAATCCCCTCACGTCTCAAGGTTATCAGTCGCTGTATCGGGTTAGGATTACTCACATTGTTCCTGATAACCTGGGTTTTTCCCACCCAAGCACAGCATCCGCCGATACCCCTGACGGGATCAACTCAGACTCAATTCTTGAGTAGGGAACTCTTAACAGGGAACAGGGAACAGGATATAAACTCAGTTCAGGAGAATGACAAGGCTTTAACTCAACTCGAACAAGGCAAAGCCCTCTATGCGGCGGGGCGCTTTTGGCAAGCGATTAGGGTTTGGCAACAGGCGATGCAAGGGTACCAAGCTCAAGGCGATCGCATTCACTATGCCCTGAGTTTAAGTTATCTCTCCTTAGCCTATCAAGAGTTGGGACAATGGCAGGAGGCGGAACAAACGATTACCCAAAGCTTAAATCTAGTCGCTAATCTCCTCAAACCCACCCCCACTCATCAACGCCTTCTCGCTCAACTGCTGAATACTCAAGCCAGTCTCCACTATGCCCAAGGACAAATGGAAGCGGCTTTAGAAACCTGGAAACAGGCAGAACAGGCGTATCAAGAGGCGGGGGATCAAACGGGTGTATTTGGGTGCCAAATTAACCAAGCCCAAGTTTTACAAGCGTTGGGACTCTATCGGCGATCGCAGATTACCTTAGAGCGAGTGCAAACCCAACTCCAAACTCAACCCGATTCCTTACTCAAAGCCGCCGGATTACGCAGTCTGGGCGTCGCGTTGCAAGTGGTGGGTAATCTGGAGGAATCACAACAGGTTTTGCCGCAAAGTTTAGCAATAACTCAGCGCTTCGATTCAGCATCTGACCAAAGTGCGACGCTATTTAGCCTAGGAAATACAGCTAGAGCGTTACAGGAATTTGAAGATGCGATCGCCTATTATCAACAAGCCGCGTCAATAGCAATCAGTCCTCTGAGCCAAGTTGAAGCCCAACTTAACCAACTCAGTTTGTTGATTGAGACTCGAAATTGGACAGATGCTCAAGCTTTAGTTCCCCAAATTCAGGTTCAATTATCCAATTTACCCCTAAATCGGGCGGCAGTTTATGCTCAAGTGAATTTCGCTGAGAGTTTGATAAAAATGGGAAGCAGAGGTGTACAGGTGCAGGGGAGCAGAGGTACAGGGGAGCAGAGGGAGATGGGGGAGTTATCTCAACACTTAGTCAGGGCGGGTTTTGTCAAAACTTTACCATCAATAGCTAACAGAAAATCCCTAAACCCGCCCCTACACACTCACGCGCCATGCCCTCGAAGGTTCTGAAGGGTTTCCCCGCGCGATCGCACAATTGTTAGCTAGAGCGATCCACCAAGCCAGACAGCTTAATGATAAGAGAGCCGAGTCTTACGCCTTGGGTCAATTGGGACATCTTTATATGGAGACACAACCGATTGAACCGGAGTTAAAAGAGAATGAGATTAAGACCCTCGTCTTTGTTCTGGATGGTGCGTTGCGAAATTTGCCCATGGCGGCGCTCTACGATGGACAGCAGTATCTGATCGAAAACTACAATATCGCGCTATCCGTAGGATTACAACTGATCGAACCGCGATCGCTCCTTCCCCAACAACTGAAAGCCTTAACCGCTGGACTCACCGAGGCACGGGACGGTTTTCCGGCTCTCCCCGCCGTGAAGTTGGAAGTGGAAAACATCGCTGCCCAAATTCCGACTAAGGTCTTTTTAAATCAACAGTTTACCCATCAAACGCTGCAAGAGCAAATTGAGGCAACTCCGTTTCCTATCGTTCATTTAGCGACTCACGGGCAGTTTAGCTCCAAAGCCGAGAACACATTTCTGCTCACTTGGAATGGGCGCATCAAGGTGAAAGATTTGGATCAACTCCTGCAAGTCAGACAGCGACAGAATACCAACCCGATTGAACTGCTCGTTCTCAGTGCTTGCCAAACGGCGACAGGGGACAAGCGAGCAGCGTTGGGATTGGCTGGATTAGCCGTGCGATCGGGCGCTCGTAGTACTCTAGCCACCTTATGGTCAGTTAATGATGAATCGACGGCTCAGTTGATGGTTGAGTTTTATCGACAACTCACCCAATCTCAAGTGAGTAAAGCTCAAGCCCTGCGTCAGGCTCAACTCACTCTTCTACGTCAACCGAATTATCAGCATCCCTTTTACTGGGCGCCCTTTGTTTTAGTCGGAAATTGGCTTTGACTCAAACCCTTTTCCCTGTTGCCGATTACCTCATATTTACAAAAATAAAGAATTTATGTTGATTGGTAAGGTTCATTACACGTTATGATACGATACTTAGTATTAAATACTAATAAGGGGTGTGACCCTACACTCTACAATAAAAACTAAATGTTAAATGGGGTGACACATCCAGGGTGGTAGGTACTCTCTAATCTTTCTCTCTCATCTTTCAGTTGCTCGACTAGGGAATTGGTATGCTCACAAATAAATAGACAAATCGTCATTATTTTAGTATAATACCAGTCTTATTTGTTTGTCTGTTATGGGATGCCGCTTAGAATCCCTGTGATGCACTACAGCTCATTCTTCTTCACGAGGGTTTTTGATCATGGCTTGGAAACATACACCTCAACCTCTTGCATTTTTATCAGTAGGTCTTGTCTTGAAGCTGCTCCTGGTGAGTAGTTTACCAGTACCATTACGTGCTGAAACGATACCCCTGTCTGAAACAGCCAGTGCGACCTTTATTCCCGACCGGAAAGGAGCGCCCCAAGATTCAGCCGGGGGAGCCTCACGGGATGGTGGTGTCTGTCCCAACGATATCAGTAATCTCGAAACATCAGTCACACCGTTCCAATTAGCCACAAATCATGGATTCACGGTAGCCGAACGTCCCACATTTTTTGTTTACATCCCACCAACAGTAGCTCAAAACGCTGTATTTATTCTCAAGGATGAAACAGAAGAGTATTTTTACCAAAAAACCGTATTACTTCCTAACCAGAGAGGTTTGGTCAGCTTTAAACTACCCATTGATGCACCAACTCTGGAAATTGGCAAGACCTATCAGTGGTCGTTTTTACTCATTTGCGGACAATCCCTCCGACCCGATAGTCCTAAAGTAGAAGGGCAAATTCAGCGCATTCAACCTGATCCCGCCTTACTCAGCAAACTTCAGCCATGGTCTCCTGTGGATAGAGCCGCTTTTTATGGAGAGGAAAGTATTCAGTAGACGTTCCCTCCCCTTTCCCCCTCCCCGAACCTCTCCCGACGCCTCTCCTACAAGGAGAGGGAAGCGGAATATATTTTTTATTTGGAGGGGCTTTGATGCTCCCCCTTGCCACCCCTTTCGTTCTCCCCTTGAAGGGGAGATGAGTAAGGACGAAGCTTTTTCTTCACGGAAGGGGGCTGGGGGGTTATGTTTTTCCAATTCGTCAAAGGAGGAAACTTGCAAATTACGAACGAGTTAACCAACCACTCATTTGAGTATTACTACTTTGTCTTCTTTGGGGTCACTCTTGCCCGATACTTTCTTATCGCTGGGGGAGCCTACTGGCTCTTTTATGTAATTCTGGAGAAGTTCCTCGCCAAAAACAGTTTGCGTCTGAAGCCACTGAAGAATGATTCCATTAGACATGATATCTTATTATCAGTTTTATCGGCAATTGTTTTTGCCTTTTGTGCAGCGCTAATCTTATCAGAGTACGGTTTGGGAGTAACGCTCCTCTATACTAACCCCTATGACTATGGACTATGGTATCTAGGAGTTAGTTTTGTGGCGGTGCTTATCCTTCAGGATACATACTTTTACTTTATCCATCGCCTTTTTCACCACCCTTGGCTGTTTAAGTGGATGCATTCTGGACACCACCGTTCGGGAGAACCAACCCCCTGGAGTTCCTTCGCATTTGACCTTCCAGAAGCAATTATACAGTCACTCTTCTTTGTCGTTATAATCTTTATCGTCCCGCTCCATTTCATCACCTTGGCGGCGGCACTGATTACGATGACAATATGGGCAGTAGTGTCTCATCTGGGATTCGAGCTATTTCCCTCATCATTTCTTCACCACTGGCTGGGGAAGTGGTTTATCGGGGCAACCTATCATTCGATACATCATCGCCAGTACACCGTACACTACGGATTATACTTCACATTCTGGGATAAGCTGCTCGGTACTTAACTGCCTTGGATGTCATTCTCAAACATAACAAAACTGAGTTAGAGATGCGATCGCTCTGTTCTACTCGCCTTAACCCTCAAATTACATTGTCCTGTTGCGATCGCTCTCTTGTCTAGGACATCGGTCAAGAAACCGGGTTTCTTTGGCTCAAAGGTTGATATGGCGTTGTCATCCTCACGAGAAACCCGGTTTCTAGGAATACTTGACCGGCGCTCTAGACGTATCAGTTTGAAGCGAAACACTTAATTTTTATTAAAATTTAATCGATATTTGTTTATTTTTGTATCTTTATCTCATCAAGTATGCTTAGCTCTGGTACGCTCAAATTTTGAGCGTATAAAAATCCTGCCAATTCATGCTGAGAATAAAGAATAACTGATGAAAAAAATATTAGGTTGTTGTTTGGCAATAATTCTGGCAATGTGGGTTGCTGCATTTCCGGCAAATGCTCAAAGTAATTGTTCGCCAAACAGCTTTTTTCACTCTCCCGTAAGCTGTAGCCAAAACTCTGGTTTGAGCCAACTAATAGCTGACGCTTCCCTCGCTCGAAAACCGCTGATTTTTGATGATGACGGTAGCCAAGATGGCATGACAGCCTTAGCTTATCTTCTGGCTAATCCTAAATTTGAGCTCAAAGCGCTTACCCTTTCTCAAGGCATTGCTGATCCTGCCACGTTTATTGACAATTTCGAGCGGATGCTAGGACGATTAGGGGTCAGCGATATTCCCATTGGTATTGGTCCGTCTGAACCTTTAGCCGGAAACAATACTTATCCCCAATTTATCCGTGACGGCGCGGTTTCCTTTTGGTCTCCCTTTGTCACCTTACCCGATACGGCTCCCTCGTTCAAGACCAAACCAGCCGCTAAACTGATTGTCAAAACCATCAAAAAATCTCCTGAACCTGTCACTATCTTAGCTACAGGTTCTTTAACCAATATTGCTGAAGCCCTGCGACTCGACCCGACAATTATCGATAATATTTCTGTCCTGGACATTATGGGCGGTGCAGTTTTTCTACCGGGCAATCTTGGTGTTGTTCCTGAGCCACCTTTTTCCACCAATAAGGTTGCTGAATTCAACATCTGGGTTGATCCTTTAGCGGCGAAAGAAGTCTTTGAAGCTGGAGAAAAGGGATTAAAAATTCAGTTGACCTCCTTAGACACCACCCACGAAGTCTCCTTTTCCCGAGACGATCAACAAGCTTGGTTAGCGACAGGAACCCCAGAAAGCAAAATCGCATCGGAATTTTTAGACTTCGCTTTAACCATCATTCAAAGTGGTAATGATCCTAACCCTGCCTGGGATTTAGTGGCAGCTATCAACATGGCTGAACCCGACTTTTCCCCGGAAACACCGCTGCACATAGAAGTAGATGCGACTTCAGATCCTGGCGACACCCAAGGACAAACTTATGTTGTCCCTGACTTACCGCCGAATGTTTTTGTTTCGCTAAAACCCAGTTTCGATAATTTACCCTTCAACCAGGCTCAACTTTTTTCCTATTTACAGAAATGAGTCATTGGCGTTAGCTTTTAATCGATAACTCAAATCATCTAACCTTTTTCATGGAGAGGATGTTTGAGTCCGGCTGAACATCTAGACCAAAACCCAAAACTATGAAATTTTAGTCCCGATGTGAAGCTACAAAAGTAACATCTTCTCCATGAGCATCACGTCAACAAAACAAGTGAGGTAAAAAAATGACAACGACAACAACAGAACGGTTGAAAAAGTTTACGATTTTACATTCCAACGATATGCACGGAGACTTTCTCGCCGAAGCTAATGCGGGAGAAGGCAATTTGATTGGTGGACTAGCACTGCTTTCCGGCTATATCAATAAAGTGCGCCAAGAAGAGAAAAACACGCTTTATGTGATTTCTGGCGATATGCTGCAAGGGTCTATGATTGATACCGAATTTAAGGGTCTGTCAACCATAGAAATTATGAATTACCTGGCGCCAGACGTAGTAACCTTAGGAAACCACGAACTAGACTATGGATTTCCTCATTTGCTATTTCTGGAAAAGATGGCAAACTTTCCCATCGTCAATGCCAACTTGTGGTTACACTGGGCGATATGAAAAAGGTTTATCCTTATGATGGACCACTCTATAAAGTACGATTGACGGGGACACAGTTGCTCAAGTTATTTAACCATGTGATGAGGGCAGAAAACCGCATTCCTGGTGAAAGTAATTGTTTTCAAGTCAACCAAGGAGTTCAAGCAGTTTACAGTGATGCTGAACAGAAGGTTGAAACTTTGGTAGTTAATGGTAAACCCGTAGAAGAAGATACACAGTACAGTGTTTGTCTTCAAGAATACCATTACAAAAATTCAGTGCAAAGTCTCAATATGACAAGTGAAGAATTAGGTAGTCCGAAGGTGATTACAACATCTGCCCAAAATGTTCTGGAAGAATATCTGGGTTCTCATCAACTTCTTGACGCTAAAGTCGAAGGACGTTTAAGCTGGAGCATTTCTTCTAAACTTTTGAGTAAGCGATACAGATCAAAGCTGGTTTCATTCAGCATAATCCGACCCGCAATTTGGTAATTGATCGTTTTGGGTACGGAAATAAGGCTACGATTATTCCGGTTGAACCTGATGAACCTCATATTCAACTGGGGCGGATGATTAATAAAATGGTACGGGATTGGGGGAAGACAGTATTACCTGATTTTTGGTTACCTTAGCAGCAAGGCAGAATGCTCCAGAGAGGCTAACCCCTGTCGTAGCTAGACAAAGGGGATAATGGTTTGCCACACTGGAAAATAATATCGAGCATCTCCACTATGAATCGCCTCAATCACCGCGCCTATAAAATCCTTTGTGCAGAAGTTCATCACTGCACCGGAGACTCCCAAGTAAATCAGGTAGAACGAGAAATCGTCCTTAAGCGATTAAAAAAACTGCGATCGCAACTCGGTTCTCCCGCTTCATTAGCCGAACTCCGAGACACGGTTGTGGATGTCTTACCTCAATTCAGCGAAAAAGAACTCAATAAAGCAGCCATTGCCAATCAGCCGCCAGGACTATTCAGCAAAATCGCTTGGACAGGGGTAATCTTGGGAAGTATGGCGGGTTTAGTTTGGGTGGTAAATCTGCCCTACCCCATGATCCGGCGTCCAGTGGCGCGGACTGCTCCCATATTACTACTACCCAGTTATATCCGTATGGATCATAACTATCGCCAAACTATTCGTAACGTTGAGCAAGCCGATCAACTGATTAATAATGCAACCAGTGCAGCAGATTTTAGTTTAGGGGAAGACAAAGTAAAACTCGCTCAAGATCATTTAGATCAATTACCGGTCTGGTTCTTAGGCTACGAACCCAAATTATACTGTAGATTATTTAGCTGTAGCTGGAAATTTACCCTGGATGAATTTGAAAGCGCTCGTACTAATGTAGCTCGTATGGAAGCTAAGGTATTTCAGGAGAAGAATGCTCAGATTGAACTAGAGAAAGCAGAATCTGCACTCGATCAAGCCAAACAGCAGTATCAACAAGCCGCAACACCCACTGAAAAACGAAACGCGATCGCATCCTGGCAAACTGCACTGGATCAAATCGAGCAAATCCCCTCAGCTACCCTCGCCGGAAAAACCGCGAAAACCAAGTTCCTAGCTTACCAACGAGACTTTCAACAAGTGGTTGGCTTTGCAGCAGATAACCAGCGTACTGGTTCCCTGATTGGTGCGGCGCAAGAATTTGCTTTTGCGGCAGCTAAAGCGGCTCAAAATCCGCCCCACACTGCAACCGAATGGCAGCAAATCGCCAAACTTTGGCAACAGGCGATCGCACGGTTAGAAAAAGTTCCCCTAGAGGATCAAGGTTATCTAGAAGCCCAAAAATTACTTGTTACCTATGAAACCAACTTAGGAATTATCCAAACACGCTATTCTGCTGAGACGGAATCAATACAAGCCTTAGAGGAAGCTCAACGTCAAATTCAACGCTTGCTCGCCAACACGCCTACCGATGCGGCGATTAATCAGAATCTGACTATTAGTCAGCTTCAGGGTATTATTAATCAACTGAATAAGGTACAACCGGGGACAACATCCTATTCAAAAGCCCAAGAACTTTTGCTCTCTGCCCAAAATAAACTTCAGCAACTTCAGCCATAAACAGATGATTAAATTGTCAGTCTTGACCTAGACGTTGCGCTCACTGAACTGTATCGTGGTCTTGATGGTTAATTCATGGATTCTGTTGAATATATTGTAAGATACCTTGTGCGATCGCGCTTGCCATTTGGCTCTGGTATTCGGGTGTCCCTAGGCGTGGGTTATCTTCTCGTCCAGTAACAAAGCCAACTTCCACGAGAACGGCGGGCATCGGATTATTCCGCAGAACGTAAAATCGAGCTTGTTTCACGCCGCGATCGCGAATCTGCATTCTCTGTAAAATACTATTATGAATGGTTTGGGCAAGACGCTGCCCATTTGAGTAATAATAAGTTTCCAATCCATTCACATCTGGACGACGACCAACCGCATTCGCATGGATACTCACAAATAAATCCGCCTGGGCTTGTTTTGCCATCTCCACGCGGGGTGCTAAGTCTACAAAATAATCGCTGGTTCGGGTGAGAATCACTTGAATCCCTTGTTGCTGTAAAATGGCGGCAACTTGTTGAGAAATAGGCAAAATTACATCCTTTTCCCGCAATCTATTTAACCCAACCGCACCGGGATCTTTTCCCCCATGTCCGGGATCAACCATAACCACAATACGGCGGTTGGGAACTTGGGAACTATGGAAAGGAGGATTGCTGGTGATAGGCGGTATGACGGGATTTTGCAGCGGTAGGGGGGTGGGTGTGGTTAATTGGACAACTTGTTGCGCTGGCGGTAACTGCACTGTCCACATCCGAGGGGAGAATCCCTTAAATAGAACCTGTTGGGGATTAATCGTATAACCCGGATTAAACTCAATCACCAAGCGCGTGGTTTGGGGGTTCAATTGACTGACACGCACCACCCGCACTGCACCACCGACTAATTGTTCTAATTTGGCGTTCTCCAGGGGGATACCGGGTAAATCAATTACCAGGCGGTTGGGATTGGCAAGAAATTGCCCTCTGGGTTGTACCCCTTCATCAGTAGTAAAGACGAGTTGATTTTGATTCGCATCAAAGCGCCAGGAGAGCAATCTCGCCGCTTGCGCTGGCAAGGAGAGCAAAAAAAAGCCGAGAAAACTGGGAAGTAGCCAGTGCAGTTTCACCGTTAAAGTTCCTCAAGACAGGGGACAGGGAGATGGGGAGATGATATTTAATTAGTCGGACACTCCTTGTAAAATCAGGACTTACGCAGGCTTTTCCGTTGAACCAACACCTGTGGGGAATCCTTTATGAATTGCCCCTACGATGTAGCCGCTGTGCGTCAGCAATTCTACCTTTCAATATCCTGATCGTTGATTAGCACATACATCCAGACAACGACAACCGCCGTCACCAGCAGCAGGGGGTATTCAGCCAGCGCCGCGAAGATTACAATAATCTCCAGGATGGTTTTGAGGTCTGCAAATCGTTTGTTTAGTTTGGAAGAGGGGGAAACGGGGGATGATTGGCAGGAGGAGGGATTGCGACATATAGAACCCTTTACGAATTCTTAGAGAACCCAGATTTTATGTAGGGTGCGTTAGCGTAGCGTAACGCACCTTAACCAATGTATATGGTGTGGCTGTTGCCGCAGAGGGCGCAAGACGAGGCGCCCCTACAGTCGGGTTTAACCTATCTATTTGGGAACCACGATATCAAGGCTAGTTAATGTTTATACTAATCAGCAAGATTTATATCCAATGAGCAAGATACTCACACTGCTGGCGTGGCACAGCTAAAATAGAGCTTTGTTTGTAGTAAGCACTTTAGTGCTATAACGCATAGCTGCAGAGGGCTAAGGTTCCCTCACTACAAAACAAATTAAAGAGGTCAAATATGTCATTTAGCAGTTATAAAAGTATTGGCGTCGTCGCTAAAGCGTTTCAAATTAAATATATTCGGGACAATTTCATTACCGAGATTGAATTTGACGTAAGTGATAGTTTTCGGAATGAATTAGAGTTAATTTTAAATGAGGGGGTGTTTGACAATTCAGAAATGGCGATTTGTGAGACGATTATTTATCCCATATTAAAAGAAGTTTGGAAAGCTTATCGCCGCAATTTCCTGCTCTGGAGTCACCAAGCCTTGACCTACGATGAAAACTTATCTGGAACTCCTGATTATATCGTGGCAAAGCGTTCGCCCTTGGGGACAGTGGTGTTCGATAAACCCTATTTTGTAGTTGTTGAGGCAAAGAAAGAGAGTGATTTTACTGAAGGATGGGGACAATGCTTGGCAGAAATGGTGGCGGTGCAGAAAATTAACAAGGAATGTGAGTTACAGTTGGAGCAGCAATTGTAACCATCTAAAACGTATTGATCCTGCTTTGGACTTTGACAATAACCGGAGAAATTCGTTGCGGTGGCGAAACTTAGCCTTATGGAAGCTTCTGTTTCAGGGATACATAATCCTACCCTTAATTTACTCCTGCAACGGGAGTTAATTGAAGACAGTGGTTGCGGCTACTGCTTCCAAGTGGAACTAATCCGGCGCTGGTTTGCCAGAGATACAGGAGAGTAATATCTGGAGTTTGTCGTTGCGCTGTCTTCGCCATACGCGATCGCACTACTAAAAACCGTAACCAGCCAATCAATAATGGTGTTGGGTTTCCTAGCGTCAACCCAATCTACTGGACTGACCTAAAATTGTGGAATAGATTTTACCATTGAATCGGGCGCACGCCATGCGCCCCTACGGTTTCCGGTGAACCCGTTTTAACGGGTTTAAGCTTTGAGCCGGAACTTTAGTTCCAGGCTGATGAACGATGTGCAAAATAATCCTATAGTAATTAAAGAGCGGCGAATTCTTAAGAAACTGTTGTGAAATCAATTACTCTCCTCGGCTCCACTGGATCGATTGGCACCCAAACCCTAGAGATTTTAACTCACCATCCAGACCAATTCCGGTTGGTGGGATTGGCAGCACGTAGCAATGTGGAACTGTTAGCTGCCCAAATTCGACAGTTTCGACCGGAAATCGTAGCCTTATGTGACGCCCAAAAATTACCTGACCTAAAATCCGCGATCGCAAACCTCGATCCCCAACCGATTCTAGTCGCGGGAGAAGCGGGTGTTGTGGAAGTTGCCCGTTATGGTGATGCTGAAGCGGTAGTCACTGGGATAGTCGGTTGTGCGGGATTGTTACCCACCATTGCCGCAATTGAAGCCGGAAAAGATATTGCCTTAGCCAACAAGGAAACCCTAATCGCAGGTGGACCCGTTGTCAATCCCCTAATTGCCAAACATGGCGTTAAACTGCTTCCGGCTGACTCGGAACATTCTGCCATCTTCCAATGCCTTCAGGGAGTCCCAGAGGGCGGATTACGGCGAATTATCCTCACCGCATCTGGGGGCGCTTTCCGAGATTGGTCAGTCGATAAGTTAGGGGAGGTAACGGTTGCCGATGCGATTAAACATCCTAACTGGTCAATGGGGCGCAAAATTACTGTCGATTCGGCTACCTTGATGAACAAGGGGCTAGAGGTGATTGAGGCACACTTCCTCTTCGGTATGGATTATGACGATATTGATATTGTCATCCATCCCCAGAGCATTATTCACTCCTTAATCGAATTACAAGATACCTCCGTCTTAGCCCAGTTAGGCTGGCCCGATATGCGCTTACCCCTACTCTATGCCTTATCCTGGCCCGATCGCATCTATACGGACTGGGAACCCTTGGATTTAGTCAAGGCGGGGACACTGACGTTTAAAGAACCTGACCATGATAAATATCCCTGTATGCAATTAGCCTACGCCGCCGGGCGGACTGGGGGTTCAATGCCAGCGGTATTAAACGCCGCCAATGAGCAAGCCGTAGCACTATTTTTAGACGAGAAAATCCAATACTTAGACATTGCCCGGTGTATTGAGCAAACCTGCGATCGCCACAGCCGTGATAACTGCCCTGATCCTGGACTAGAGGATATTCTAGCTGCTGATCGCTGGGCAAGAGAGGAAGTGTTGCGGATTTATCCAACCCTAGAAAAGAGCGATCGCGTGGTTTCCCTGCGATAATAAAAACACTGTTGGTTGGTCAATTAACTTACGGTTAAGCCCTCCTACACACCTACCCCTCTGCACTCCTGCACCCCTGCTCACAGACCACTAGCTTAAGGAAGTTGGGGACTGTTGTTCTGGTGTGGTGTAATGGAATCTTAGATGATCCAACGTTAATAAACCTTTCATGCACACCAAAGCTTTTAGTGAGCTTTTCCCTCTATTTAATACGGCGAACCCCGAGACACTAGAATGGCTGTTGTCAGTTGGAGTCGAACATGATTATCCCACCGGGCGAGCCGTTTTAATGGAAGATGCCTGGGGCAATGCCGTTTACTTTATCATGTCCGGTTGGGTCAAAGTTCGACGCCTGTATGGGGACAAAGCCGTGACGTTGGCAATTTTAGGTCAGGGAGATTTTTTTGGCGAGATGGCAATCTTGGATGAATCTCCCCGTTCTACGGATGTTGTCGCCCTTTCATCGGTCAAATTACTCAGCGTCTCCGCCCAGCGCTTTATTCAAACCCTGTTCAAAGATCCCCAGTTACACCACCGGATGCTACAACTGATGGTTAGACGACTGCGTCAGACTAATCTCCGCTTTCAACGACGCCATCAACCCCCAGCGATTAAGTTAGCCAATACCTTAGTCAACTTGGCAGAGAATTATGGTCAAGTGGGAGAAAAGGGAACCGAAATTTATAATATTCCCTATAAAGACTTGGCTGATGTCACGGATATCAGTGTGGAAGATACAGCCAAAATCATGAAAAAGCTGGAAAGTAAGGGTTGGACTGATGTTGACCCCCAAGACCAAAAACTTTGTTTGATTAATCTCAAACAACTGACCCATCTAGCTGGACGGCTTTAGGATAGAAGGGAAGCTGGGGAAGCTGGGGGAGATGGGGGAGGGGATTACCAATGAACCATGAACCATCTAACCATCAACCATGAACTATCAACCATCAACCATCAACAAAGGACGAATGACAAATGACAAAGGACAAATGACTAAACCCACCTTCCATTATCACGTCGCTATGCCTCAACCTCAATCTCATCTATTTGAGGTGACGCTACAGGTGAATGGTTGGTCGGAATCGCTGCTAGATTTAAAAATGCCCGTCTGGACTCCGGGTTCTTATCTAGTGCGGGAGTATGCCAAACACTTACAAGATTTCCGAGTTGAAGCGGCAAACCAGCCCTTACCCTGGGATAAACAGAGTAAAAATCACTGGCAGGTTCAAACTGGAGACGCCTCAACCATCGTTGTCCGCTACCGCGTCTTTGCCAATGAATTATCAGTCCGCACCAATCACCTCGATGCCACTCACGGCTATTTTAATGGGGCGGCGTTATTCCTGTTTGTCCCAGGTTTTGAGCAACAGCCGATTCAGGTGACGATTGTACCCCCTAAATCCGATTGGCAGACAACCACACCCTTACCCCCTGTTGATGGTGCTGAGAATACCTTTGAAGCCGAGGATTTTGACACCTTAGTCGATAGTCCCTTTGAAATTGGTACACAACAGGTTTATGATTTTGAGGTTCTGGGTAAACCGCATCAACTGGCAATTTGGGGACATGGAAATGCTGATCCGCAACGAATTATTGCCGATACGACGAAAATTATCGAGACAGAAGCCGAGTTATATGGGGGATTACCCTACGAACGGTATTTGTTTTTACTGCATTTATCGTCCACAGGGTTTGGCGGTTTAGAACATAAAACCTCTTGTTCCTTAAATTATCCCCGTTTCGGGTTCCGGGCGAAAGATAAATACAATCGTTTCATGCAATTAGTCGCCCATGAGTTCTTTCACCTGTGGAATGTTAAGCGGATTCGCCCCAAAGTCTTAGAACGGTTTAACTATGAACAAGAAAGCCATACCACATCCCTGTGGTTTTGTGAAGGGACAACCAGTTATTATGATTTAGTCCTTCCCTTACGGGCAAAGATTTACGACAGTAAAACCTTTTTAGAGGGATTAGGGAAAGAAATTACCCGGATGCAACTGATCCCAGGGCGTTTGGTGCAACCCCTGAGTGAGTCCAGTTTTGATGCTTGGATTAAGTTATATCGCCGAGATGCCAATAGTGATAATAGTCAGATCTCCTATTATCTCAAAGGAGAAATGGTATCCTTATTACTGGATTTGCTGGTGCGATCGCGTCATGGCAATCAGCGCTCCCTTGATCATGTGATGCGGCGGATGTGGCAAGAGTTTGGCGTCAAGGAAGTTGGCTTTACGCCTCAACAACTGCAAGAGGTGTTGGAGTCTGTCGCAGGTACTGATTTAAGTGATTTCTTCCGTCGCTACATTGAGGGGACAGAAGAATTGCCCTTTGATGAGTATCTCGAACCCTTTGGCTTAAAACTCAAGGCGGTGGAAGACGAAGAGTCTAAACCTTATTTGGGGTTAATTGTCAAGACTGAAAATGGGCAAGAGGTGGTTAAATTTGTCAACGCCACCTCTCCTGCGGGAATAGCCGGGGTGGATGCTGGGGATCAATTACTGGCAATAGATGGTTGGCGAGTCAGTGCTGATCAATTATGCGATCGCCTAAAAGATTACCATCCCGGTGACACGATTCAGGTAACCGTGTTCCATCAAGACGAACTTTGTACCTTACCCGTTACCCTAGGCGAATCCCAACCCACCCGCTACCAGGTTGTGCAGCTTGAGAATCCCTCAGAGACTCAAAAACAGAATTTAGCCGGGTGGTTGAACACCAAGGAGGATTAAGCGCATACCCAGCAACAGTAGGGGCGCAAAGACTTGCACCCGGTTTAAACGTCGAATCTATTCCACAATTTTAGCTGTGTCAGTCCGCCATCGTGCGTTAGCGTAGCGTAACGCACCATTGCCACCATATATGATGTACCTGCGTAAGTCCTGAATAGTGAAACCCGCCCCTACGCCTAAATCGATGTGCTAGTCCCTGGCAAAATCACTGACCTGTAGTAAAATCGATAACCATACCTTCCCGCAGCCTTGACTGTCTAGTTTAAAAATGCATAAATTTCTGCCAATCGCTTACTTTCAAAATCAATTTCTTCCCTTCGAGGATGCCAAAATTTCCATTGCTACCCATGCGCTGCACTATGGCACAGGCGCTTTTGGCGGATTGCGGGGGATTCCTGACCCCCAAAACCCCGAACAAATTCTCCTGTTTCGTTTAGACCGTCATTGTAAACGATTAAGTGACAGTGCCAAATATTTACATTACGACTTACCCGCTGATAAAATCAAAACTGTAATTGTAGATTTCGTCAAAAAAAATCAAGTTAAAACCTCATTTTATATCCGACCCTTTATTTATACATCCGATTTGGGAATTGCCCCCAGACTGCATAAGATTGAAAAAGACTTTTTCGTCTATGGATTAGAACTCGGTGATTATTTATCCCCAGAAGGGGTAAGCTGTCGGATTAGTTCCTGGTATCGTCAAGCGGATCACAGTTTACCCCTGAGAGGTAAAATTAGTGGCGCATATATTACATCATCTCTGGCAAAAACAGAAGCGGTAGAATCCGGATTTGATGAAGCATTATTAATGAATGCTCAGGGAAAAATCTGTGAAGCCTCCGGAATGAACATCTTTGTGGTAAGGAATGGGCAACTGATTACGCCGGGATATGACCAAGATATTTTAGAAGGAATCACCAGAGATAGTATCCTGACGCTGGCAAAGGATTTAGGTATCCCCACAATCGAACGCCCTGTGGATAAATCGGAGTTATTTATTGCCGATGAAGCATTTTTAAGTGGAACGGCGGCTAAAATTACTCCAATTAAACAGGTTGAGAATTATGAATTACCGAAAACGCGACCCATCACAGAGAAACTGAGAGATAAAATTACAGCAATTACGGAAAATCGCGATCCAAATTATCAAGATTGGGTTTATGTCGTTCCTTTAAAATAAAAGTTCAAGTCGGTTGGGTAGAACGTAAGCAAAACCTAACCGACTAAGCGCCTAGCGTTGGATTATGGGAAAAGAAGGTTTAACCTAACCTAAACCGACAACGGTTATAGGCTTCCATCTGGCTTGTGTCTAACCCAATGGGACTCGTTAACCTAGAGTAGTATGAAACAACTTTCGCTATTTGAAACCGATAATACTACACCCCAATCCTCCTACTTACATCTTGAGGGTGAAATTCCGATCGATCTCCCCGAAGATTCCCTAATTTCTTTACAACGAAAGCAACCTCTTAAAATTCATTCCCTTGGTTTTCAACCTGCCAAATCCATTCCGGAAATCCCACATTGGTTTTTAAGAAAGTATGGCAAAGGCAAATGCACAATATTAGAACCTTTTGCCGGTTCAGGAACAACAATTATTGAAAGTTTATTACAAGGTGTATCAGTTTATTGGCTTGACTATCATCCTCTAAGTCGCCTGATCTGTCGTGTTAAAACTCATTTATACGATGGAGCCGAGATTCTCGACTATGCCGAGCAAATCTTGAAAAATGCTTATACAGTAAAACATCCATTAGAAACCATCAATTTCGCCAATAAAGATTTTTGGTTTCAAAAACCTGTTCAAGCTGGATTAGAAAGTCTCCGAACGCAAATTTTTCAACTTCCGGAAGCGATACAACCTTTATTTTGGCTGGCTTTTGCTTCGACTGTCCGCAAAACATCTGATATGAATGATGGCATGATTCTCGCCGCAAAACGAGCTAATTTTAAAGCCATTCCCCAGCGTTCTCGTGAAGATGTTTATCGGTATTTTAAAGACTATCTTGATCAAGCGTTAGAGGCAATTGGGGAATGGCAGTTTGTCTTGAATAACTCGTTGCAAAATGCCATTGAATTGACTTCAAAAACAGCTATTAATCTTACAGGTGATTGGCATTGTGATGCAGTTATTACTTCGCCGCCTTATATTAATGCAATTGATTACGTTTGGGCGTCTAAGTTTGAGTTACATTGGTTGGGCTTAGTCAGTAATGATCGCGAAAGACTTGATTTATATACTCAAGAAATTGGAACTGAAAGAATTTCCAGAAAAGAGTATTGCCAATTGGGAAAAACCGGAAATTCCTATCTAGATGATTTGATTGCTGACATTTACCACGGTACGCAATATCAAGCGAGTAAAGGACAAAATCAGCTTCGAGCAAGAGTTGTTTATAAATACTTCATGGATATGAAGGAGCATTTTTTAAGCTGCTTCAATCATCTTAATCCAGGTGGCTATTATTGCTTTGCTATTGGCGATATTAGTAAAATTTGCGGTGTTGAGATTCCAGTGGCTAAACTTTTAACGGAAATAGCTGAAAAAATTGGCTTTGTTAAAATATTTCAGTTTCATTTGTTGCTAAAAAATCGTCGATTAAACTTACCTAGAAATGTGAAGTGGGCGGGAACAATTAAGCATGATACTGTTGTTGTATTACAAAAAATAAAAATATGACTCAAGAAGATATAAATGGTTTGCTAGAGAATATTTTAAATCAATATCAACAAGCTTTTACTGAAAGAACCCCTCCTGAAGAATCAACAGAGGAAGACGATCTGATGTTGGCGTTTGGTTTCACCCAAACTATAAAAGCCACCAATAAGCAGTATTGGGGACGGCAATTAGGAAAATGTTGGGAGCGTTTGGTCGAAACTTTATGTCAGCAAACCTGCGAGCAATATCAAAAAGCACACGGTACTCATTATGATTTGGCAGTAGGATTGAATGCGATTGATACTAAGTATCGTATTGGTTCTGGCGATGCGAAAACCCTACGAGGATTTAAACAAAATGCTGAAACATTAATTGATGAAGGGTTTACTCCTGTTTTGTTGATTGTGCGAAATGATAATTTGCAACAAGCGATTAAAGCCTGTTCGGATGGTGGATGGGAAATTTATGCAGGAAATAACGCTTATGACTACCTAAATAACTTAACCCAGTTCGATTTACAGGCATGGTTGCAAACAAGACAAAATCGCTTTAGTTTATAGGAGATCATGATACCGTCTCTAAATGTAAGATGATAGGTGATCGAACTTGACTGGATGTAAACATTATTGAATTAAAAATTTAAGTTTAATTAAAATTAATTTAGAATCAATACAATTAACTGAAAAAACCAAAAAATGATTTTAAGGTTAAGCAAACGGACGAATTAAGTTAACTTGATTCGTCTCAACGTTTTTTAGGAGAAAGCCGATGATAAATTTTAAATCATTATTAACGACGTTGATGGGCGGGAAGAGTCTCCCCAGAGGATTAGACAACACCGCCTCAGAATCAACCTTTATTGAAGATGATGATGCAGGACAATTGATTTCGTCCGCTCAAGGTCCAATCGTAGTACCAGCCATTAATACAATTGAGGGAAGTTTATTTAATCCTTCAGATATCGATCTCTACCAAATTGAATCTGAACGTCAAGCATTTTTAAAATTTAGTGTTGCTCAAAATCCCTTATTTTCTGTATCATTTTTATCCTCTTTGTCTTTGTTCTTATTTGATGAAACGGGTCAAGGACTAGCAGCAGGAATCGGAGAAATCGGATTCAATTTTTCTGAAAATCAGACGTTGTATTTAGGTATAAGTGATGGTCTTAATCCACTGAATAGTGACGGAGAGGTGCTTTTATCACCAGAGGGAGAGGTCAATACAGGAACTTTGGCAGGTTGGCAAGAGCCTGGAATCGTAATTCCTTTGTTTATTCATTATAGAATAGCAATAGCAATCGAGATACAGCCTGTTGATTAACCTGTGATAATTATAGCGGTACTAAGACAGGTTAGGACATTCTTTACTGTTCCCTGTTCTCTCTTGGACTAACTGATGTCCTAACGTATCCTGGTAGTGCGATCATCGTGCTCGCTACTAATCCCCAATTTAAATTCATTGCATTCACCCTTTTCCCCTATACCATCGCACCAATTTTTTAGGGTCAACTCCAAAAAAATACCCCAAAATAATAAGCTGGTTAATTAGGGTGGTTTTGATGATTCCTAACCGTTCCCAGCGTCGTCCTGATGTTAGGACAGATGCTGGAACAATCGTAATTCGTCCCAGCGGTTGCAAGTGGCGAATAAATTCAAAATCTTCCATAATAGGTAAATTAGCAAAACCGCCGATAGTATGAAAAACAGTCGCTTTTAAAAATATCGCTTGGTCGCCATAAGGCATCGAAAAAAAACGCGATCGCCAATTCACCAGTCGTTCAATGAGACGCAAGCCAAACTGTTGAGAATCAATGCGTAATTCAAACGCCCCCGCAATGGTTGTGGAATCTTGCAGCCCTTGGCGAACTAAACTATCAAAATTACCAGGTAAACGAGTATCGGCGTGGAGAAAGAGGAGAATATCACCCGTCGCCCTTGCTGCACCCGCATTCATTTGACAGGCGCGACCGGGTGGGGTACAAATAACCTGGACATTTCGCGATCGCGCCACGCTGACGGTTTGATCTTGACTCCCCCCATCAACCACAATAACCTCCACATTGTCAGTATTCACAAGTCTCTCTAAGATAGAACCAATCCTACTCGCTTCATTTAAAACGGGAATAATAACTGAAATTGTTTTGGTTTTCATTACATTAGAATTACTTCTATTCTCTTTTGGCAAAATAAACGGGTATTCTCACCTGCCCAAATCCTCGGGACGGTCAATATCATGGAGTATGGGCAGAGATGCGATCGCTAATCCCAAGTTATCCGCAATCTCGACGGTTTGTTGCCTGACTTGCGAGGTTCCCCAATCAATTCCCACAAAGAGTTCCGGAATTAACCGCCGCAAACCAATCAGATAATATCCCCCATCTTGTGCCGGTCCTAATACTAAATCCTGGGTTTCCAGGAATTTAAATGCCTCAGCCATTATTTGAGGGTTTAAATCGGGGCAATCTGTCCCAATAATTACTACACCTGTCATTCCCGCCGTAAACGATCTCTCAAATGCTGATGCCATTCGTTTACCCAGATCTCCCTCACTTTGTTGATAGTAAATCACATCAGCACCTAACCAGGCTTGCATTAACGGTTGATTCCCCCCAGCAAAATGAATTTCTATAGAGACAGGATGAAATGCTTGCAGTTTTTTCGCTTTAGCCAGAGTATTTTCTGTCATCTGGCGTTGCAGCTTCGCCGCACCTTTCTCTCCTAGGGCGGGAATCATACGTGTTTTGGTTTTTCCTGGTTCGGGATAGCGGGTGAAAATAATTAGAGATTCTTTTACAGTAGCTGGAGTCATTCGATTAAACTGATGTGCATCTAAATAAACGATAGTGAAATCGTTGTCAGGGCTGTGAGGTGTAGGGTATGCCAATTAAATGCATAACCGTTTCAGAGCTTACGCTTTCTTGGCATCTAAATCACCATTTGTAGGGACACGATACTATCCATGCATGTCAACTTAAGGTGAGAACTAATACTGGCAAGTGTTTCACCCTCATCCCCTAACCCCTTCTCCCACCCCCCTCGTTCCCCCCTACCCCCCTCGTTCCCCCCTACAAGAGGGGGGAGGACAGAGGATGCTTCGCTTTTGTTGCATGGGGGAGGACAGAGGATGCTTCGCTTTTGTTGCATGGGGGAGGACAGAGGATGCTTCGCTTTTGTTGCATGGGGGAGGACAGAGGATGCTTCGCTTTT
>NZ_JAVKBY010000182.1:0-11180 GCF_040222985.1 Coleofasciculus sp. F4-SAH-05 | reverse complement strand
CTTAGCTCCGATTCAGAAATGGCTTGGAGGGGTATAAAGGCAAAAGTTCCTGATACCCACCGAGAACAGCGGTTCCCAGTGGTAACAGCAGGGCAAGAATCCCTAACTAGATTACTTGTAATTAGTTAGGGTCTGTTCAAGGATAGGATGCCAACTGGGGGGCAGAGTTGAGAAGATGGCATTGTTGGTTAATTTCCCCAGGTTTTCCTGACGAATCCTTAACAATGCCACCTTCAGCGCGATTATTTTCGCACGTTTTGCTGTTTGTCCCCAGGTTGCCCTGACGACTTTAGCGTTGTGTCTATTAATTGGGTTGGGTAGAGGATATCGCAAAATTCAATAGGTTTATTTGATAGAGGAAAGGTAGGGGCACGGCAATGCCGTGCCCTTTTTTTTGTCTGATTTTCAGGTTACAGGGTGTGTACCCTGTTTCCATTCAACTTGTTTTCCCAGCGAGTGGGAAGAATGCTGTATTAACTTCTGGGCATGTATGCTACCCTTGCGAGTTTACATTCAACTTGTTTTCCCAGCGAGTGGGAAGAGTTCGCTCAGGACGCCTTACCCAGACTGGGTTTCAGCGTTAGAATCGACGCATCTCCAAAAACTATACCATATCCAGCCAAAAATTGCCGCCAACACATCCCTCAAATCCTTGTCCTGTAAAGCATCGACGCATCTCAACGAAAAATATAGGGTTTCAGCGATTTGGCGAGATGCGTCGATTGGTCGATTTCGCCGCTATCTTATTCACTTTTCAAGGTTCAGATACATTTAACCCGGAAAAATCTGGCAATTGCCGGAAGTTTCTGAGTATGGCACAATCTGGAATGAGGCTATCACGCCAGATGTGGAGGTATCTCTGCAGGTCCTTCAACAGAATGTTGAAAGCGCCATTGATATCACGCCCAATAGTATGACCACAGGAGGGACAAACGAATTGTTTGTTGCCTCCTAATTTTGTATGAACATGACCACATTTTGAGCAGGTTTTACTGGTGTACTCTTCCGTTACGTCTACTACAACACAGCCATATTTAGCTGCTTGATGCTTCAACGTTTGCTTAAAACGGTAATGCGACCACGTAACCAGCTTTCGCGCGGTCTTAGTTGATAGCCGTCGTTTACCCCGTTTGACCATGTTTTTGACCTCAAACGTGGGCAAAAATATTATCTTGTACTTGGTACATAGGTAGTTAGCTGCTTTTTTGTGCAACTCATCTACCAAATTTCGGATCTTAATCCGAATCTTTTGTGCCGCTTTTCGCAACCGATACCGCAAGCGTTTAAACTGGCGTCCCTTAGATAGACCGATTCGAGACATCAGCCTATCAAGGTGACTGGCTAACCGATAAATGCGCCCTATATCATATCTGCCAACCTCCCAGACTTCAGAGCCATCAAACCCGGTCAAGAATGTTCTTACGCCAGGGTCTAGAGCGATAGCTAGTTGGCTATCCAGAGGTTCAGGCTTGGGTGCATCTATGGCATAACAAATAAACCAACGCCCTCTGTCCAAGACCAAGGCAGGTTCATGCTGCATTTTATCGATAATTGGCTCACTTGCCTTAAAACTTAATCCCCTGGTCTGTGTCGGGTAAAACGTTCCCTTTTTCCAGTTGTCCTTTTGAAACCGAATGGATTTATTTGATAAGGTCAAGACCGAACCTGACAAGTCGGTCTTTGTGGCAGACCACAACTTCTCTGACGTTTCCTGACAAAACTTGTCCCAAAAGGGAAAGAAGCCCTTTGCGTCTGTAATTGAGTCCTGAGCCGACTTCTTTGACAAGTTTGGAGTCTGTGAACAGGGATTGCAGGTAGTCAGCTTGTCGTTCAAGGTCTGATTTTTGTTTGTTTGTATGAGCTAACTCTGGCATAGAGGAAAATGATTCTTGTATCGCCCTCTAGATTGACGACGGAATCGATATCGTACCGTTGATGACCAGTTAGATTAGCGTTTGATCGAGATTATACCATTAATCGCCAGCCTGAGAAAACCGGGTCATCCAGTTATTGATCATCTGGGACGATTTATGCCTGAATTGTTGATGATGAGGGCGGGTTTTGTTGAAAGGTTATCGGTAGGGGGCGAAATTAAATCCCTAAACCCGCCCCTACAATTAACTTGATTAAATCGGGCGCACGTCGGTCATCCGTGTCAACTTAAGGTGAGAACTAATACTGGCAAGCGTTTCACCCTCATCCTATGTCTGGAATATAACACCTTTCTTGCTCCCCTCTCCCCAGGGTGGGAGAGGGGCAGGGGGTGAGGGGGTTGTGGCTTAAATTGACACCAATGCACGTCGGTGCGCCCCTACGTTTTTTGTGGGGGTTCGGTTTGAGTCAGTTGTGCGATCGCCTGTTCTAATTTATCCTGAATTGGGGAGATTAAACTGGCGGTATCTAAGGCGGTGAATGGGGAATCGGGTTCAGCGATAAAATTTAGACAGCCTAAGACTCTGGCTTCCCAAGCTATTCGGTTATCGGTATCCCAAGCCTCAAATACGTCTTGTTCCGATAAGCCAAACAGTTGATGGAAATACTGATTCCGTTTGTCAAATGTCACCTCGCCAAACCGCCAAATATCCTTATCCTTCTCTGAGTCAATGGTGCAGCAATAGTCTAAGAAACGATAAAGCTGTTTTCCGAACAGGTTAAAGCGATTTTTATTAAAAAACTCAATATAAGGAGCGCCATATTTATTGAATTGGATTTTATCCTTATACTTGGCATCGGCAAACAAGCGAATTAAACCCTCCACCGCCCGAAAACTATGAAAAAACGCTTCAACCGTATTTCCTTGCTCAAGTCGTACTACTCCTAAATACGCCGCTTCAAACCCTGTCCACCACCAGTTACACTTCTGAGTGCGTTCCTGAACCTTTTGCACCAATTGACTATCGGGATACTGTAACACCGTCTGAGCAAACTGATCAAACTTCGCCGAATTCCAGAGAATCGCCGCGTCTAATAAAATTGCTACGTCTGAGGTTAAATAGGGAGCCAGTATCGCTTTCACACCGGAATAATCATAGCGTTCTAGTAATGTTTTTGCCTCTTGTTGGCGAATCCCGCGTAGGTAGGTTGAGCAAGGGAGAATTTGAGTTAATGTTTCATCCCATTCACTACAGACTAAAAATTTAACCCCTTCTCCAAACCGTAATAAGGTTTCAAGTTGAACCGCTGAAGAAATGGCTGGAGTGCTAGCTTGATGACTGACATAAATTGTTTTACTCTCGGCTTCCTGATTCTCCGGTTTCTCCAACTGGAGAGAACCTAATTTTTCCCGTACTAGGGTTAAAACATAATCCCAATCATCTAATCCTGGATCATTTGATTTCGGCGCTAGGTTAATCCATTCACAGGGGGTGTTAGGAAACTTATCCGCCGCCTGAAAATATCGGGCTAAAATGGGCTGTAATTTATGGGTATCTTGCCAATAGGGACAGGTAATTTTGCGCTGGGTGTAATTATCGGAGAAAATCTGGGATTGATCGGTTAACAGGACGATAATTTGATCTAACTGATCGGTTTCTGCTTTTAACCGTTCCACAAATGTATCCAACAGGGGAAAGGTTAAATACAACCAAATCTGTTCCTGTCTCTGGGAGGAATGATACTGATAAACCGTTCCCAATACCCTGGGTTCGATCCGATAAAGTTGATTGACATGGTTATAGGTTTGCTTGAGTTCAAATTTAATATCATGGCATTCGTCGAGAATATCATCATCATACCAATCAGTCCACATTTTCTCACTGTACTGGTTTTTACTTCGCCCCTTTTCTTTACTAATTTTGTCACTGTCTAATTGCACATCACTACTACCAATCGTAACTATCCAAATTGCCATTATTTCTTTCCTCCCCACAATAATTCAAATCCCTCTGGCTTTTGCTGAAGAAACGCGAGAAACTGCTTAAATTCCGGTGACTCGTCCGGAAACAGAGTTAATAACTCAATAAACCGATTCGTCGATATCGGTTCAAGTTTTCCCTCTTTCTTAATCCAGAGGCGTTTCGGTGGGTACATTCGATGCCACAAGCGACCAATTTGACCCAGTTCTCCGGTTACCGATGTCCGTCTAATACTTTTGTCTTTTTCGCCGCGAACAATACCTTTTTGATAGGGTTTATGTAACCAATCAATCGCCACACATTCATCCCGATTTTTTGCCCATCGTCCCCACACTTGGACGCGAGAGGGATGCCAGGATTCGCGCCAATTGGCAGGATGATTAGGATTGGGGATTTTTCCTTGTAATTTCATCCAGGTTTTCGCCCTGTATAAGACAGAATTAATAAACTTGCTGATTGTTTTAGGACTCCGGACGCGAAAGGCATTTTTGCGGTCAATTTCTCCCGCCCATTGCCAATGACAACCAATTAACTTTTCATACTCATCATCGGGATAAAATAAGCGATGATCTGCCCGTCGCCAAGACTTCCCAAATCCACCAAATACCATAGCAAACCAGATTAAATCCGTGACGAGGTTTTGTAAGGCGGCGTGTTGATCATCGGGGAGGGGGCGGGTTAATGACCAAATCATCTCTCCTTCCACGTTATAGGTGGGCTGTTCATACCCATTTTGACCAAATGTCCCTAACCGTAACTCCTCGGTTTCAAACCCTAATTTTAAGAGTCCTACGGTTCCCTTTCCTTGCACGCCACCAAAGAGTTGTTCGACTAATGCTTCCGCTGTTTTTCCATTGGTTAATCCCCCAAATAAACGTAACGCATGACCCCGTAAACTGGCGCGAAATATAGTGGGACGAAATTCTCCGGTGTCATCAATTAACTTAGCCGCTTGTCCTTGTCCCTTGACCCGAACCTGATATAAAATTGAAGTAGAATCGGTCTCAACCTGCCCATATCCCGCACTCACTCGGGTTCCTAAACCCGCCGCGATCGCGTATTGCCAAATCTGCCATATTTCTTGCCATTGTTCGGTAGATAGGGGTTTACTACTAGAGATACCAAATCGTAAGCTTGGTTGAACTAAAGACACTAACGCATAAGCACTTTCTCCTCTTAATAGATGCTTCCCTCTAGTATTTGGGGTTTTCACTTGCCATCCTTGCTGGGGATGGACTAAATCGACTAAGTTTTCTGTCCAATCATTAATCGGATAAGCGCCTTGAAAGCGGAGGATTCCTGGGGTGATATTGGTTTCATCGCCACAGTAAAGATTGCAGCGATTCGGGGGAATTGTTCCTGCTTGTTCGGCTTGTTCACAGGCTTGGCGGAATGCCCCTTTCATGCTACTACCGGGATAAAATGGAATGCCATAACCCCCAATAACGGGGCGAATCATGCCATCATCTTGTCCGCCATTGGTGACGAATCGCCAGCGGATTTGATAGGTTTGGGTTTGGTAAGTGTCGTTTTGACTATCGTCTTGATTGGTGAGGGGAATAAATTCGGCTTTTTCAATCCATTCTTCTGCCCAATATTGGACATCTTGTTTTTCCTTATGGGGGTCAATGTAGTGGAGTTGGCTGCGTCCCCGGATTTGGGCGCGGAACATCATTGGGACTTTTTTGTAGGCGTTGGGGATGGGGTTCATGATTTGGTCAAGTGGCGTTTTACCTGATGGGGGAAATCGTAGGGGCGCACCGACGTGCACCCTAAAAATACGCGGTTGATTCTATACTAGACTAACATTGGTTCACCCTCTTCCCCTAACCCCTTCTCCCATCAAGGGAGAAGGGGAACCGGAATGATTGATTCATGCTTAAAAATATAGCTTACTTTGTTTTCTTACTCCCCTCTCCCCAAGGTGGGAGAGGGGTTGGGGGTGAGGGGGAATATTGCTAACCTTAACAACGATAACTGATGTGTAAAATGGACAATTAATTCCCCAAGTTTAGCGTTATCTATGGTGCGTTACGCTTCGCTAACGCACCCTACCGCACTAACCCATTCTCCCATCAATGTAGAAGGGGAACCGGAATGATTTATGATAAAAAATATAGCTTACTTTGTTTTCTTGCTCCCCTCTCCCCAAGGTGGGAGAGGGGTTGGGGGTGAGGGGGAATATTGCTAACGTTAACACCGATAACTGATGTGTAAAATGGACAATTGATTCCCCAAGTTTAGCGTTATCCATGGTGCGTTACGCTTCGCTAACGCACCCTACCGCACCCTACGATTGATAATTGGGGGACGGATACGTTATCTTTAATTTACTTGCTAATTTTGTATCGTTGTGTCCACCAAACAATGCAATCACACAGTTGAGTTAAAACCGCGATCGCGACTCGTTGATCCTCAATAGAGAGTTGCCATAATTTCTCGGACATGGCTTGAATTTCGTTGACTTGGTTAGGATTTACCGGGTCATTGGGAATGATTACTCCGGCTTTTTTCATCAGGTTGTGTAATGCATCCCAGGTGTCTTTCCAATAATGGGATTTGCTGTCTTCTCTCCCTTGCAGTCGCAAATGTTCTCCCCAAAATCGTTCTAATCCATAGGCGACTGCTAGCCGCATTTTATGGGATTGATTTAGGGATTGGGGATCGCGTCTGCGGGCGTCTAGGACTAATTTTTGGGCGATGTGATCTAGTTCGTAAGCTTGCCAAGCCATGGTTGATTTGTCCTTTGTCATTTGTCATTTGTCATTGGTCATTTGTCAGGGTTTTTCTGCTGAATGAATACCCGACACCGACCAAATCCAATTGATTCTAATCCGCCAAAATATAATTCTAAGGATGCCTTCTCGTCAAAGGGTTTCCACCCGGTTCTCTTCTGGGCGATGGGAAAGACTAAGACGCTGGCTTCGGGTAAGGCTTCTACATTGAAGAAATTCTCGACTTTTTTCATCTCGTCTAAGAGTTTTACCCGACTTTGACGATATAATGCCATATCATGCACCATGGCGATATCGTTATCGCTGAGAACGACTAATGGGTAAACATAAGCCACATCCTAAATGCTTGAGGGGGAATCCTTCTTTGGGAAACCATTCATCAGGAAAATCCCACCAGGTCAGATTTAGGGGGTGTTTGAACACGTAGACGCTTCCCGGAGGAACGGCGTAGCGTCCCCGACTTAAGCGTCCTGTTTTACTCGAATCATAGTCCTGTTTCTCAGCGTCTTTGGGGTGGGATTCACCGATACGATAACGGTAAGGAATCGGTCTATCGGTGAGCATTTTTAGTCCCTGATGGGGAAATTTGGGATGGTGGGGATAGCGATAGGAGAGTTTATTTGACCCCCAAACGCTGGGGGTAATCAGGGCAAAGGCATGGTGAATCTTTTGGCGCAAGAGTTTATTGATTTTGTGGGTTTCTGAGAGGGAATGCGTCTGAATATCGACTAAATGTCCTTCCCCGCCCAACCGATACCAGCCGCTAGAGAGTTCATAGTTTGCCAGGTAGATTAAGCAATACTTTTGATCCAGTTGTACGGCATTTTCTAAGAAGAGTCCATCTTGGTTAACGACGTGACGTTCTTGCTGTTTCAGTTGCGGATGTAAAAAGGGGATAAACTCCCAGGGGGCTGTCTTAACGGCTTGACGTTCTCTAAGTTCGTCGGCGGGTAAGTTCCAGCTATAAATCGATTGCCAGGTATAATCGGGATTGAGGTTTTTGTTATCCCGATGCCATCGATACTGACCGAGAATCCAGTTGGTTTCATCGGTGTCACTGGCTGCTGATGAGGGGATTTTTTTCTTGACAAAATACCATTCATCGTCCTCTTTTTCGGCGACGACTTGATGCCAAGGAATCGGCACATAAAAGTCTTTTGGGTCATCCCGTTCTGCCCAAAAAGCACCCGCGACAACCAGAGTATTGCTTAAGTCTTTATGATTGGTAAACTGATGTTCTTGATTAGCATGAAAAAATAATCCCGCCATCGTTGCCGCATCCGGGGGGAATTTTGTTCCCGATCGCCCGACGAGGTTCTCTGGTGATAAAAAGGCACCAGCACTACCATACATGAAGCCTAATGGCTTGACGGCGATTAAGTATTTGAAGGAGTTGTCTGACATAATTGCCACCCTACTTGAATCAAGTCGTTAATCCAATTAACGATAACGATATTGGTGTTATCGCCAGCAATATCACTCCATTTATTCTTCTGGTTGAAGGTTTCTCCCGCCTGATTAAAATACAGGTCAAAAATCGCCAAGGCGATATTTTTGCGAATCGGCATTCCTTGCATTTCCTTTAAGCGAATGCCATGACGGGCTTTTAACTGCGCCCAATCACTATAAATATGGTTCCAATTGGGTTCCTCTCCCCAGGATTTGCCGTCGCGATCGCGATACTGGGTTAGGACGTGTAAATAGTCCCAGGGACAAGTCCATTGGACATATTGACCACTATTAAACACCACCCGAATCGTCACGCGATCGCGTCCTTGATTTTTGGCCCGTTGTTCGGCGTCTCGACAATGTTGTAAAATGTCTCGTTGGGGAACTTGATGTCCTGCCCAAACGAAGCCAACGCTATAGGTAAAGTCTAGATTTAACTGGTGTTTAATCTGCTGTTGTTGGTCTTGCCAATGCTGTTCTAAGGTTAATAACCACTGCAAAGCTTCAATCGGTTTAACCTTGTCTGGTGGCGTGGAAGGGTCGGATTCGGGGCTGTATAAAACACCGAGAAAGTCATCGCCTCCGGCATAAATGACTCGTCCTTTTCCCTGGGGAAATAAGTCAGATTTTTCCTGAAAGTCTTGTCCCCATTCTCGGATTAAATGGGTAAATTGTTGGAGATTCGTTGCATCAGGAGGGAGACGTTCCACGGTCACGTCTCTACGAGGTTCATCAGGGCGACTTGCCAGATGTTTTAATTTATCGCCCACTTTGTCACCATCCCCCATAAACCAACCCGTCCAATATCCGGGGTTGCGAATAATATCTTTAAATTCGGGGTCATCGGGTTTGGCTTTGAGTCTATCGAGTCCAATTGTATCGGCGAGTTTATCGTAGGTAACTAAACGCTTCACTAATTCCGGAATACTTAACCGTTCATTCGGGGCAATATAGCGACCAATTTGATCAGGTTGGGATTGTCGTTCTCTCAATTCTGCCAGAGATAGACTCGATTGTCCCACCCGATAATCCGGATTATCCAGTAGCCAAGACAAGCGCCGATAAAATAGTTCCATCTCCTCCCGTTCCGATGGGCTGAGTGTATGACCCGGATGAGAATTAAACTTCCCCAATTGATGCTACGCGATCGCATCAGTTCCGGTTAAACTGGAACTTTCCCCCATCCAGTTAATCGCAATCCAATCGCGCTTGAGTTTGCGGGTTTCCAAGTCATCCATGGCGGCTTGTACGGAGTCACCATAACCCCAAAAGACTTCCCAGGTATAACTGCCCCAGCGTTCCCATTCTCCCTTCTGATGTCCTTGATCGGCTTCCGTTTGTGACCAACAATACTGATTTTTGGGGATACCTAGGTTATCTTCGATCCACTCTCGGCAGATCGTGAGTATCGTTTGCCATTCGGTTAATAGAGTAGTTTTGACTAAATTGCGGTCAAATTTCCCTTGTACTAGAATCCGATTCGGCATTCCTTTGGCGACATGGGGTAATCCGGGGGAGATCACCGTGAGGTTTAAGGATTCTGCCTTTTGCACCAGTTTAGAACTTAAAAAGGATAAAATCAGCGATGAACCATACAAGTCTCGTAGTTTGCGGGATTTTTCGATAAAGCCTTGTACGGGGGCAAAGCTGGCGGCGGTGTAGTCAGACACGGCTTGTTTCCTTGAGGTTTGGGTGTCTAGACTGTACTGTAGCAATTGTTCGGGATGTGAGGCTAGTGCAAGAAGGCAGGATTGATGGGAGTTTTTGCAGTCTCACAAGGGTAGTGGACTGACACAGCTAAAATTGTGGAATAGATTTGACCTTTAAACCGGGCGCAAGGATGGTGCCCCTACAATGCTAATCCACCAATTAAGGTGTGCCACGCCAGTAGGTTTTTTAAGATTGGGGTTTAGGTATGGACAGGTAGGGGCACGGCATTGCCGTGCCCTTAAGATTTCGATGAATAGACATCTCCAAAAAAGAATCTGAAAGCCTTACGCTGTCTAGGTCAATATCTCATTTCTGGAGATGTCTAATTGAATCCCCTCTTACTTAGCAGCAAGAGGGGAATGGTTTCCATTCAATTTGTTTTCCCAGCGAGTGGGAAACCCTGAAGCTTGAAAGCCCCTACAGCCATGCATTCTAATGCAGATTTTGACGGCTGACATTTTCAGGTTCATTTCAGCCCCGCTTATTGACACTAAATTGCAATTATTCAAGATCTTAAAACGCTAAAACCATTACTATGCAAACCTTACAGCGATTTTGACGGCTGACCCGGTTTTTCGCCCTCGCTTTCAGCCGTCAAAATTTCGCCAACGGGTATCAAATTGCTGAGACACTGACCAACTTATAGCTTAGGGTATGAGAAAGGAAAGCGCGATCGCAACCTCCCCCTGTTCCCAGACGTAGCATACTACATCTCTACTATCGCTCAATCGCCTGTTGCAACCTAGCCTTATTAACCGAATAGGATAGAGTCTCCAGTGTTTCCAGATTTTGAGCCAACCATTCCTCCACCGTCGCCGCCACCTTAGCAGAGAGACAATTCCGCCAAGCCTGACGCTGTGGGGAATGGACATCCTGCTTACACCATTGTGCGATCGCATCAGATAGAATTTCTATTTGATCCGGTAAAGGTTTGATTAACTCCACCAACTCCGCTAAATCTTGAGCCGAAAAAAGCGAACGGCGATTATTTAAAACTTCAATAAACGCAGCCACATTATCTTCAGAAAATGACTGTGTTGCTAGTTGAACAACGTTCAAGGGTAAATCCAAACCCTCCGCAATCATCTCCACACTTGCACCCAACTGCATCATCCGAGGTATAGCCTCTAACTTGGCTTTTTGTTTACCTCGTTGTTCACCTCTTTGTTCTCCTTCTATTAACCCTTCTTGCTTGGCTTCCTGATAAACTTTAGTGTTTCTGAGGTCACTTAATCCTAACATAGCTTGTATCTCCTATCGGCTTTTTTTCGGTAATTTGTAAACAATGATGGTTTCTATTAAATCAATCAGGTTCCGTTTAGTCGTCTCATCCGTTATCTGAACTTGAGCTTGTTCAATCAAACGCCTTGCCTGTTCTGGGGCTGCCTGTTCCCGCTCAATCACTAGCTTAACAATATTCACCCCAACAGAT
>NZ_JAVKBY010000181.1:0-46187 GCF_040222985.1 Coleofasciculus sp. F4-SAH-05 | reverse complement strand
AAGTTTCCTGTTTGGAAAAAACGTTGTGGATGAATAGATGAGGTCAATGGTGGTAGGTGTTAGGTTTTTTAGCCTCCAACAGACACCCGACATCCGACACCCGACACCCGACACCCAACACCCTTGCTCAACCGAGCTTTTCACCTTAAGTTGACGCGGATGGGCAATGCCGTGCCCCTACATTTTTATTTGAATTTACCCGTTTTAAACCTTTTTTCTAGCGTCTGGATTATAGACAATAGTCTCGTTTTTTTTTAAGGGAGTGGGGGGGAAATTAGCCCCATCAAGATAAGCGTTGCTGAGATCAACTTGACTCAGATTCGCATCACTCAGATTCGCATCACTCAAATCCGCATCACTCAAATCCGCCCCCCTCAAATCCGCCCCGCTTAAGTTAGCACCACTTAAATTAGCATCGGTAAAATCAGTATTTCTCAGATTAGCCCCACTCAAATCCGCATCACTCAAATCCGCATTATTAAAGTCAGCATGACTCAGATTCGCTCCACTCAAGTCAGCATCACTTAGGTTAGTATCCATAAAATCAGCTTGACTCAAATCTGTTCGACTCAGATTAGCATGACTCAAATCTGCTCGACTCAAATCAGCCCCCCTTAAATTCGCACCAATAAGATTCGCATGGTTCAGGTTTGCATCAATCAAATCAGCCCCTTTCAAGTTAACTTCACTTAGATCCGCTTCACTCAAATCCGTCGCAATCAAGCAAGCGCCTGTTAGTTTGGCGGCATTCAGTTTCGCTTTATTCAGTTTCGCTTTATCCAGATGACTGTTACTCAGATCAGCGGTAATTAAATTAGCTTCTTGTAAGTTAGCTTCATAGAGAAATGCTTTCGGTAAATTAATCCGTTGTAAATTAGTGCCCGGAACATTAAGTCCTCTCAAGCTCACCCCCTCTTCATTCAAATCTTGCAGGGCTTGAACCCGCGCATAGCTAGTTTGTCGTCCATGGGCAGCGTCTATTGTGCGCCAAGCTTGGTAATAGAATTGTTTTTTTCGATTCGGCGTTTCTTTTAAAAATAAAACAACCGCCGCAAAAATACTAATCGCTTCGACATTATTTATGATTTTATATAATTTAGAGGTTTCATCCGTTATCAAGATAACAGTGATAACTAGAACTGTTGCGCCGAAAACAACAGACCAAGTGGGTAACTTCCAAAAATAAGCGACGAAATGAACTGAGAACTTTCGTGACCAAAAGATTAATCGCTTAAGTTTTGTTTTCACTGAATCACTCTTTAACCTCCTAATACACCTTTGACAAAACGAGGGTTTGAGTAGAGGGCGACCCGAAAAACTTAGTAGACTACCGTTATTAATTGATGCCAGCGGGTCGCCCCTACAAGAGAACCAATGGTGTTTCTTTTACGAAACGATGCCAATAATATTATATAGCTGTCGCTATAAAGGTTAGGACTTTCTTGACAACCCAAATGCCACGTACCCGTAATAAACCTTCTACCTTCTGCCCTTGTGCCTTGTAGCCTTGTCGCCTTTTACGATAAATCCCCCGAACTTTAGTCGAGGGATCAAGCTTAAGTCTTTAATTTCAGTGACGCCAATAGGTTTAAGCGGGATTGGTTTGAGTTCGCTTCTCTAGGAGACTAACAATTGATGCCTTTTCCAATAGTCCAACCAGGACTCCATTTTCGCGCACCACAGGCAATTGAGTAAATTTGCCTTGTTCCAGCAGCGTAATCACTTCTAACAGAGACTGATCGGATTTGACGATCGCATCCAAATCCACAGGCTGGATCAGTTCGCTGACTGGAGTCGTTGTCCAGTTCGAGGTGGGGACAGTTTTGAGATCATCAACCGCGATCGCACCGATCAATTGTCCTTGTTCATCAGTCACCAAGAACTTGCGCCATTCTTTTTTGCCGATAATGTAGTTGTTGGCAAATTCCCGCAGCGACAGATCAGGCGAGATAATTGGACTCTCTGGAATTACCGCATCTTCAGCTTTGAGATCCTGAAGTTTTTCTTGTAGGGTGGCTGATTGCGCCGACATACCCGCATTTTGCAGCAGGAATACCCCAATTAATAGCGTCCAGATACTACCAAAATTACTCAGTCCCAAGACAGAAAGGATACCGATGCTGATTCCCATCCATCCCACAACCTGACCAACCCGGCTGGCAAAAACAACACCTCGATAGGGATTCCCGGTGATTTTCCAAACCACGGACTTGAGGATATTGCCACCATCTAAAGGTAAGCCAGGAATCAGGTTAAACAGGGCTAAGACTAAATTGATCGAAGCCAGTAAACTGAGAATGGCTGCCAAGGGACCAGAGACGCCGCTGCTCACGCCGATACCCGTAAATAGGGCAAAAAGGGCTAAACTAACTAAAGGACCCGCGATCGCGACCCAGAATGCGTCGGCTGGCGTTTGAGATTCTTTCTCCAAGCTAGCTAGACCCCCAAAGAGAAACAGGGTAATCGATTTCACCTCAATGCCCTGGCGAATGGCGACTAAACTATGTCCCAATTCATGGGCTAAAACCGAGGCAAATAGCAACAGCGCACCCACGAATCCCAGCACCCAGGGTAAAAGACCTGTCAATCCGGCAAACCCGCTGAGATACCCCCCAAACTCAAAGGTGACCAAAGCTAGAACTAAAAACCAGGAGGGGTTTACGTAAAAGGGAATCCCCAATAAATTACCAACACGAATACTACCGTTCATACGAATTACCTCAAATCTACTGCCCGTTGAAAACGTTTTTTTTATAGTGTCCTCCTTGGAGTCTGAATCTATCGTAACGAAATGTAAAACTTCCGTTCCACTATTATTTTTCGTAAAATCCGATCCCAGGGGTTCGGTTGTGAACATCAGCGGGTCTTTCCTGTCTGTCTAGGTGTCGTCGATAATAATAGAGGAAGGACAACCTCGATTTGCCACTATCTATTGTTTTCATACTTCAGCTCACTCATACTCTTAATATAGGTCATGTCTGTTTCTGAACACACCACTATCCAGTCTTATCACCAAGAAGAACTCCAGCAAATCCTGAATCTCGCGATCGTCCGTCAAGCCAATGGCGGTGAGTTTTCCCGGACGCAGCTTGTAGAAATTGCAGCTGAATTGGGAATCTCGCCAGCGAACCTCCAACTAGCGGAACAGGAATGGCGGCTTCAGCAACAACAGCAGTACAAGCGCCAGGAGTTTGAACAATATCGACGCAGCCAATTAAAGCAGCGGTTTGGCAAATATATTATCGTTAATAGCTTTTTAGTTGTGATTAATTTGCTCAGTGCTGGTCAGCTTTCCTGGGCGTTGTATATTCTCTTGTTTTGGGGAGCCGGACTGGGTTTGAAGACGTGGAATACTTATCAACTTCAAGGAGACGCTTATGAGAAAGCGTTTCAAAAGTGGTATCGCCAGCAACAGTTTAATCAGTTGACTCAATCCATTTTTACCCGGCTGAACAATTGGATTAAAGCAACAGGGTGATAGGGGGCACCACTGAGGTCAACATCACGGTCATTTCTGTTTCTGAACATACTAATATCCAATTGTAAGGATTCAGGTCTATGTTTCGCTCATTCATAAATATCTCTGGCAAAACTCCAACGCTACAGCGACATCACTGGTTTGTTGTGGATACGTTACCACCGGACGATCAATGACAATTAATGGAATTCCCAACTGCGCCGCCACTTGTCGCTTCGTCGCCTCTCCCCCGGCTACCCCAGACGCCTTAGTCACTACCCGTGAAATATCCCAGTGACGCCAGAGTGCCATTTCCAATTCAACGGGTACAGGGGGGCGTAGGGCTATAATGCGATCGCGACTAAATCCTGCTGCTATAACCGCCTCTAGAGACGTAACGGCGGGAAGAATCCGGGCAAATAGAGTCGATCGCGCTTGCCAGTCTTGAAATAAGGATAAAACTTTATAACCCACTGTCAGCAGTACCCGTTGCTGGTTCAAATAATCACCCGTCACCAACGTTTCAAAGCTGTCTAAGGTAATCACAGCGGGTTGATTATTCGTCTGTAGGGGCGGGTTTAGGGAATTTGGTTTCGCTGTTGATGATAACGTTTGTTCAAAACCCGCCCTGACTGTAGAGACGCGCCATGGCACGTCTCTACACCTGTCCCCATCTCCCTCAACCCTAGGACGTTCAAAACGCAGGTAGGGAATTTGGAAACGTTGTGCCGTCGCGATCGCAATTCGGGAAATTTCCACCGCATAGGGATGAGAGGCATCAAGTATGGCTGTAATAGGCTGCTGTTGACAAAGCTGCTCAATCTGCTTCCCATTCAAGCGCCCCACTTGTATCTGTAAATTTGGCGTTTGAGGATAAAGTGACTTGGCTGCGGCTGTTGTCACCGTAACCAGATAAGGTAGATCTACAGACGCGATCGCCTCTGCTAACTGTACACTCTCACTTGTTCCACCAATCAGCCAAAGACGCCGTTGACTCGCAGGCATTACCTACCGACCTTTCAGCGCTTTGGTAAAGTTTTTCCGATAAGACTTATTTGCCACAATCAAAGCGGGCCACAACAGAGACAAATAAATCCGGTTAGGCAGACTGCGGTTGAAGTTTGTCCGATTGAACCCCGTCCAGAACTTCCAAGCGCCGTAGCCATAAATTCCCAACACGAGAAGCAAAACTAATACTTTTCCCATTCAATTAACCCCCAAGAAACCGAATCAGGGACTGTTTCACACCGACCGCAAAGCCTCAGCCGAGCAAAAGCGAGCCTACTAATTCACTCATTTTAGACCAACTCTCCCAAAACGTCTCCGGTTATATCTGGAGATATACGAATCCTTGAATTAATTGTAAAATAAAGCTTTCAGCTTTTTTAATTCAACATTTCAGTCCTAGGTAGAATTGATCCCGGATACAAGTCAAAGTAGCATTAAGTTCAGTTATAGTCTACCTATTCATCCATCCATCTATGGTTCAGTTGTAGCATGACCCCACCGAAAGTACATTCAGCTATCGCTGTTTGACGCTTTTGGGAATCACCTTCCTTGTAGGCGGTGAGGATGTCAACTTGCTAGCTTAGTTAAACGAGACAATAAATAGAAAAATATACGGTTCAAACACCGTGAAGCCAAAAATTTTTAGGAGGACTTATGCGAGCAGTGCTGATGGCAGGCGGTTCGGGAACACGTCTGAGACCACTAACCTGTGATCTGCCCAAACCCATGGTGCCGGTACTCAATCGACCGATCGCCGAACACATTATCAACCTACTCAAACGCCATAACATCACCGAAGTCATTGCTACACTTTACTACCTCCCCGATGTGATGCGGGATTATTTCCAAGATGGTAGTGACTTTGGTGTACAAATGACTTATGCCGTTGAAGAAGACCAACCCCTAGGTACTGCCGGATGCGTGAAAAACATTGCCGAATTACTTGATGATACCTTCATCGTCATCAGTGGTGACAGCATCACCGACTTTGATTTGCAAGCCGCCATTGAATTCCACAAAAGCCGTAACTCGAAAGCCACCATTGTTCTCTACCGCGTCCCCAATCCCGTGGAATTCGGCGTAGTGATTACCGATGAGCAAATGCGGATTCGCCGCTTTTTAGAAAAACCCTCAACCAGTGAGATTTTCTCAGATACAGTAAACACCGGGACTTACATCTTAGAACCCTCTGTCCTAGATTACCTGCCCGAAAACACAGAATCTGACTTTTCTAAAGACCTGTTTCCCCTACTCCTAGAAAAAGGGGAACCCATGTATGGCTTTGTCGCGGATGGATATTGGTGTGATGTGGGACACCTGGATGCTTACCGCGAATCCCATTACGATGCCTTAGATAGAAAAGTAGAGATTGACTTTGCCTACGAAGAACAGAGATCAGGACTATGGGTGGGACAAAATACATCCATTGACGCCACAGCTAAAATCGAAACCCCAGCCCTGATTGGCAGTAATTGTCGCATTGGTCCAGGGGTGAATATTGAGGCAGGAACCGTCATTGGGGATAATGTCACCGTTGGGGCTTACGCTGACCTGAAGCGTCCGATTCTCTGGAATGGTTCAATTATTGGCGATGAAGTCCATCTGCGGGCTTGTGTCATTTGCCGAGGAACCCGGGTGGATCGTCGTGCCCATGTCTTAGAAGGTGCGGTTGTGGGTGCTTTGTCCACCGTGGGAGAAGAAGCGCAAATTAGCCCCAGTGTGAGGGTTTGGCCCAGCAAGAAAATTGAATCGGGTGCCATGTTAAACATGAACCTGATTTGGGGAAATACAGCGCAACGGAATCTTTTTGGTCAGCGCGGCGTTCAAGGCTTGGCGAATATTGATATTACGCCAGAGTTTGCCGTCAAATTGGGTGCAGCTTACGGATCAACCTTAAAACCGGGGTCTCAAGTCACCGTTTCTCGTGACCAGCGCAGTATCTCTCGCATGGTATCGCGATCGCTAATTGCCGGGTTGATGTCTGTGGGGGTTCACGTCCAGAATTTGGAAGATACAGCCATCCCCATTGCTCGTTTAGTTGTACCTACCCTCGCCGTTACCGGGGGGATTCATGCCCGGGTACACCCCGATCGCCCCGACTATATTCTGCTCGAAATTTTTGATTCCCACGGCATCAATATCTCTAAGGCGAAGGAGAAGAAAATTGAAGGGGCTTACTTCAAAGAAGACTTGCGTCGATCCCCGATTCCAGAAATCGGCAATGTTAACTACCCCAGCCAGTTACTCGATCTCTATAGCGTCGGCTTTGAGCGGCATTTAAATGTGCAAGCGATCCGCAATAGTGGCGCGAAATTAGTGATTGATTATGCCTATGCAGTATCTGGGGCGGTTCTCCCTGTCTTATTGACAAAATTTGGCTGTGATGCAGTTGTCCTAAATGCCAGCTTACATCAAATGTCCCTGTCCGCCGATGAACGAGAAGGATTGCTCACCCAACTCGGTCAAGTGGTTGAAGCCCTTAAAGGTAATTTTGGTGTGCAGGTGTCCGCGAATGGGGAACAACTCATTTTAGTGGATGAATCCGGAATGCCCGTGCGGGGGGAAACCCTAACCGCGCTGATGGTTAGCGTGATGCTGACGGCTCATCCTCGCAGTACCGTAGTGGTTCCGGTTCATACCTCCGGTGCTGTGGAACAAATCGCCCGTCGTCATGATGGTCGAGTGATTCGTACTAAAGCGAATCCGGCGGCGTTGATGGAAGCGTCTCAAACTAATCCTAATGTGATATTGGGTGGTTCTGAGGAAATGGGCTTTATTTTCCCGCAACTCCATCCCGGATTTGATGCCATGTTCTGCATCGCCAAGTTGATTGAGATGTTGACGATTCAAGAGCGATCCTTAGGTCAGATTCGCAGCGAATTGCCTCGGGTTTGCCACAAAATCTATACCATGCGCTGTCCTTGGACGGTGAAAGGGGCATTAATGCGCCACTTAGTCGAAACCCATGCTAATGACGACTTAGAACTCATTGATGGGGTTAAAATTGTGGATCGGTACACAGACAGTTGGGTATTGATTTTGCCGGATGCTGGAGAACCGCTAGTCCATGTCTTTGCCAACAGCGATGATCGGGATTGGGTCGATGCAAATCTGAGAAAATATCGCACCTATGTGCAAGAGTTCATTGAACAAGAGCAAGGGTTAGAACTGCCCAAAGCTGAATCGACTGTCTAAGACTGTTCCAGACGTAGCTACGTCTGGAACAGTCAGGGCTGGTTTCGTACCAACGTTACCATCACCAACCATAAAGTCCCTAAACCCGCCCCGACAAACCAGGTTCCCTTGAGCAAGCACGTTGGGCCAAAACTTTCTCTCCCCTCCTGACAATATAGTACTTTTGTTCTAACCTTAAAGAAGGAAGCCGTTGAGTTATAGCAACGGACTCTTTTTTCGTTGGTCAACATAAGTCTGCTGGGTAAAGAGTCAATAGCTCCTATCAGAGTGATGATAGAATGGGCTAATATGGTTTTTTAAATGACCAATTGTCCCAAACATAAGCGCGACTCAACTAGCAGTCACGGTCAATCAGTGACTAGATCTATTACCTAAAGCGCCAGGAGATATTAACGATGAATAGCTGCGTCTTGATGGCACAAATTATTCAAGATCCAGAACTGCGTTACACCTCGGATAATCAAACCCCTATTGCCCAAATGCTGGTGCAGTTTCCCAGTGTGCGATCCGAAGATCCGCCTTCAACACTCAAAGTAGTCGGTTGGGGCAATTTGGCTCAAGAAATCAAGGAAAACTATGGGGTTGGTGATCTTGTAGTCCTTGAAGGGCGTCTGAGTATGAATACAATTGAGCGCCCCGAAGGATTTAAAGAAAAACGGGCTGAATTAACCACTTATCGAGTTCATAAACTGGGTGCAGATACGGACATGGGGCTACAAACAGCTACCGTTTCCCCAACGATGCAGACGACAACAATCCCATCATCACCCAAGCCTCACGAGAATGTTGTTCCCATGCGATCGCGCCCAACCCCTCCAACCCCGGCACCTGTCTCAGCACCGAGAAATCAGGACTATGATTATTCATCGCCAATGGATCAGCCGACTTATGAACCGACTACTGTGCCAAACGTTACCCCGGTTCCCGATACCCAGAAAGATTTAGATGATATTCCTTTTTAAGGGTAATTGGGGATTGGGACAATTCTCTCTTATCTCCTTCTTTCCTGGAGTACCCATGCACCGTTCCGAAAAATCTATGCAGAACTATGCACACATAGTCATATCTGTACATGCGTCGGAACGTGCAGACTAAGACAGATTGACTGCCAAGCTTGCGGTACTTGTGATCGGGCATAATTTGATATAATTGCCAAAACTAATCATTCAGATTAGGTTTAATAATACTATTGGTTTGGTTGATTTGTCAGACAGGATAGATTGTGTTTCAAGTTCTCTACCCCCTAATTCAGGCGATTCAGCCTTTTCTCATACCTCTGTGCTTTTGTCTAGCGTGGGCAATAGTAATCCTGGGTCTGCTGACAGTCTTGTTGGCGATTAAAGACGGTGTGGCAAATGCCAAGCGCATGCATCAAATCCCTTGTAGCCACTGTCAATTTTTTACCAACGATCATCGTCTCAAATGTACCATCCATCCCTCTATTGCCAATTCGGAACAAGCGATTAATTGTCGAGATTATTGTGCAACCAATCAGAGTATGACGCTTAATTAGCCCAAGGTTGCGGACGTGCCTATAATAAAATAATTCAAAAATGCTGTAAGCTGTTCGGCATTCGAACCTTAATGTCAACAATGACGAAATCCTTGTAGTGCGAGCCAGAAAGCTCGCTACTAATACGCAATTTAAATGCATGACAGCTTAATCCTTGTTAATATTCGATTATGGCACTTGTCCCACAAGTGTAGATTGAATTAACAAACGCCAAATCCTTACTACTCTAAAGCTGGACGCTGGTGAATCCCCGGATTTGTCGCTTCTAACCGGGTAGCCAACGCAATCAGCGTCGCTTCAGCCGCAGGGCGTCCCACTAGCTGAACTCCCACAGGCAAACCCTTTGAGTCAAATCCCGTGGGAATTGCGATCGCGGGTAGTCCACTGGCATTAAATGGAGGACAAGGCGCAATCCAACGAATAATATTTTGCAACGTTTCCTCTGGACTTAAAGACGCCCATTCCCCCACCCGAATTGTTGGCTGCATATAAACCGGAAGCACCAACACCTGAAACTTGTCAAAAAATCCGACAATCTGTCGTGATATAATCTGCATCTGGGCAACGGCTTGCAAATACTCCCCAGCCGAACCCGATTGGGCAGCAATCCACTGATTCATCGGACTTAACGCCGCCACGGGAATTCCTGTAGCCGTTACCCCCGCTTGCCACACCTTTTGAAAAGGTTCAATTAAACCGCTAAAATCTGGACAACCCGGTTCCACCTGATGTCCCATCTCTTCCAAGCGCCGCGCCGTTTCATGCACCGCCTGCTGACAAACCTCTGCGGCATCCCCTAGGGGGGGTATCGCTGTAGAAAAGGCAATTCGCAATTGACCCAGCGGTTGACGAGTGGCTTCCAGAAATGATACCTCCGGATCAAGTAACCAATAGGGATCACCGGGAATATAACCGGACATCACATCCAGCAACGCCGCCGCATCCGCAACCGTGCGGGCTAAAGCACCATTAGCGGCAATCCCATTTTGGCGATCGCCCACTGGGGCAAAGGATACTCGACCCCGTGCGGGTTTAATCCCCACCACGCCACAGCAGGAGGCAGGTCCACGCACTGAACCGCCCCCATCAGACCCCTGGGCGATCGGGCATAATCCAGCAGCAACAGCCGCAGCAGACCCCCCACTTGATCCACCTGGGGTGTACTCTAAATTCCAAGGATTACGGGCTGGGGGAAATCCTGGGGGTTCGGTATAAGGAAGCGAACCAACTTCTGAGGTGGCAGTTTTGCCTAAAATAATGAAGCCAGCTTGTTTAATCCGGGTAACGACTCCATCATCATAAGGCGCTATTTTATCTTTGAGAATCGGTGTGCCGTAGCTACAGGGTAAACCCTGGACAGCTGTGAGGTCTTTGATGGCAATGGGTACGCCAAAAAAGGGGGGCAGTTCAGCACTGTCTTTTATCTGCGTCAACTGTTCAGTCTTGGCTTTGGCATCCGCTAACGCCATATCAGTGGCGACACTAAAATAACTGCCCAATTGAGAATTAAACTGTTGAATGCGGGCTAAATACAGTTCGACTAATTCTAAGGGAGATACTTGACCTTGGCGAATTAATTGCGCTTGTTCTAAGGCGGGTGTGAAGGCTAAATCAGTGTTAGTCATTTATCATTTGTCCTTAGTCATTTGTTATTTGTCCTTTGTTGAAGACTGCTTGCTGTCTGTCGAGGTAGGTTTAGCGGGTGTAGGGTGAGGAGAGCAAAGCGTAACGCACCATTTCAAACGATAGTAGTGAAACCCTATAACAATAGGCAATTGAGCCAATGACGCAGAGGTTTAGGTTGGTTGGGTTCTTGATAATTATTGGGTAATAGTTTAATCAGCGCATCTTGTAACGTTTCCATCGCCTTTTTGACTTCCCTTGGTTTGGGGCGTTGGGATTGGGGAAAGTGCAAGGGTTCGCCAAAGCGCAGGGTTAATCGCTTGCGAAAATAAAGGTCATGGGTGCCAATCAAGGCTACGGGTATAATCGGTACGCCAGCCCGCAACGCATACATAATCACACCTCGCGCTAAGGGCAATTGTAATTCACCTTCAACCTCACCCAATCTCCCCTCTGGAAAGATTAAAACGCCATCCCCACAGGCAAAAATTGCCTGTACCGCCCGTTCTATCTGTCGCATGGTACCCAATCCGGCGTTGCTTGGTACATCCTCTTCAATCGCGGCGGCTAAGTCGGCTAAATCTTCGCGCCCTGATTGGGCGGCTTCAATAACCGCTTTTTCTTCTTTCCAGCGCCGTTCTAGGGGAATGACACCCCCCGCCCAACCCAAAATCCGGCGTTTCCACCAATGGTTATAGAGAGTACGGGCGTCAGCCGGGGTGTAGTAGTAGGGATGTCCTGGGACTTCGGCGAGAATCAGTAATGGATCAATGTGATTGAGATGGTTGGCGGCGAGTAACGCGGGTTGAGTGGGGATATATTCCGGGTTTTCGATTCGCACGGGGAACAGCAGATGAATGAACGATCGCAGGATGAAACGCCTTACCCTTCCCCTGACTCGCTGATCTGACTCCCCTTTGGCGATCGCATCCAGATTATTTCGGGCATTTTCGACAGCATCACGCACTCTGCGATCGCGGGCTGCACTTAATCCTTCTTTCACCCGTTGAATCATTGCAGATGTCAGGGGTGGCGATTGAGTTTGTTGGGTTTGCTGATTCTCTACGGAGGAACTCATAAGCAATTAGCCAAACAGGGAACACCGAGGTAGCCGGGAGAGACTTCATCATTCATCTTTGATAACGTCTTTCCTTGATAGGAGATGCAATAGCCCAGTTTTTCGTTTGTCACCATCTCCACTTCGTTGCTTTGATTACACAATCCTGAACGGCTTGGAGTCGCAACGGTTCAACTCCCAACGGTAGCATAGACAGTTAAAAAACTGGCATACTATTATATACCAGTTTTGCAGGTCGTTATAAGAAGTTTAAATCCTAAATTTGAGTTAGCCTCTTATGATGCTAATGGTTATCCTGGGACACAATAAGGCTATAAGTAGTAATTGTGTCCGACTACTTATCTGAAAGTAACCGTAGCATCGTAGGGGTGCAAGGCTTGCATCCGTGTCAACTTAAGGTGAGAACTTTTCCCTGTAAAACTCCTCCAGCTTTACGGCGCTTGTTTTATCGCTGAATTTCTCGCACTGAATTACGAATCGAAACATCCCAAGAACGAGTTGTGCGATTCTCAACCTGCTGTTTGATTAGATGAATTAAGAGAATTATCGCATAGCTACGGATTATCTTAATTATACCTTTATTGCCCATCTCTTCGAGTTATTCAACAATCGCGATCGCGCTTTGCGTATCCCCGTTAATCAGTAATCTTTTAAGTTCAAATAATTCTTCCATAAGAGGTATTTTAAATTTAGCAACCGCTTAAACTATTGTTTCGGTAGGACTATTAATGCCAACGCTTGATTGATAATGCTTTCTTGGTTAACCTTTTGCGCTAATTCTTCGGGTTCATATCGTCCTTCTTCCACTTCAAGAGACGCCTGATCAATCGCCGTTGGGTAAGCTTCCTCTAGGGCGAGGCGTAATTCTTCAGGCGTTAGGTAATAACCACCTGCTTTACGTCGCTTATTTTTTGTCTGAATTTGTCGCACTGAATTGCGAATGGAAACATCCCAGGAACGAGTGGTGCGATTTTCGGCTTGCTGTTTAATTAAATGGAGGAGGAGAATGACACCATAGCTACTAATATTATTGATTTTGTCATCTCGGCTCATTTCTTCAAGTTCTTCAATGATGGCTAATGCTCCTTGGGTATCACCTTTTAAGAGTAGGCTTTTGATCTCCAGTAATTCTTCCATAATAAAGTTTAGCTAGCTTATGGACTATCATTTGTTTGTTTAACAGTTTATCAAGACATTTGGCTGCGGCAATGCTCTAAACTTCTACGCACTTTAACCGTTTCTGGATGTTCGTTTCCTAGCCGTTTTTCAAGAATATTCAAGGCTTGCAAATATAACTGCTCAGATTGTGCCTTGGAATAATATCCCCAAATGTGTAAATGAGCTAAACTGCTAAGAATTATACCAAAATTTGGATGATCTTCTCCCAGGGTTTTTCGTGCCAGTTCTAAAGCATCTTTATAAGTTCTCTCTGCTGCTGGCAAATTATCACACTTTAGGTAAAAATATGCAAAATTATCCAATATACACACAGTTAAAGCAAAATTCATATCGGGAGGTAGGCTTTGACTAATTTGTAAAGCTTCCTCTAACTTCAGTTGAGCCTGATCACAATTATCTTGTTCACAGTAAATTTTTCCCAGCGTATTTAAGTTTATAGCCTTACGTTCAAGAAGTTTATTGTAAAAAGTTGGATCAGCTATTGCTATTGAAGGTATAGTTGAACAGGATTGTAAAAGTATATTCAAATTTTCGATAACCTGATTTAACTGTTCTAATGCTTGCTCTAAAACAGATAAAGCTTGAGAGTATCTCTTTTCTTCACAGTAAATTCTCCCCAGAGTAGTGCGAATAGCTGTAGTCGAAAGAGCTGCACGATAATCAGTTGAAATATTATCATTTCTTAGTCTTTCTGTCCTTTCTAAAGCTTTCATGCATAAAATTTCTGCTTGAGTATAATTACCTTCAAGAGTATAGGCAAAAGCTTGATTATTCAGCATGGTTACAACTGAAACATTACGAGTTTCAGCGATAGAAAATAATTCATCAAACCAAGGGTTTGCCTGATCATAAAATCCTTGACTTTGGTAGAAGCTAACCAAACCTAGAAAAGGTTGTGGCAAATCCTGATCGATTATAAACTCTTTTATAACTGTAGCTACTTCTTCCATGTGGGGAATAACGGGAGAAAATTCTTTAATCAACTCCAAAGTAGAGTTTTGTGGTATTTCTATTGCTACTTGTACCATTACTCTACACATTCCTTGTTTTATTTCATCCGCAGACTCGATTCCTTCCAGCTTATCCTTGAAATAATCCCGAATTAACGGATGTAAACTGTAGCTTGTATGTTCTCTATTAAGCAAACTTAGCTTAATTAAATTCCTTCTCGGTTTTTCCAAGTCTTCCAAATCAATGTTGCTTATAGTTGGTAACATTATCTACTATCAGTAAAACTTCACCTTCAGCCCAATGTTGCCAACAATAGCGCACCCGTTCCACTGGAGACAAGTTATCTAAATTGATACTGGGGAAAAAATACGGACGGGCAAATTCCACTAACTTTGAGGCAAAATCATTAGCTGGTAACCAACAAACTCCTCCCTGATAAGTGGTTAAATGTTCCCGTGCATATTGAATCGCCAGTTCAGTTTTACCCACTCCTCCCATCCCAACAACCGCCGCCGTGATAGCAACTTGAGGATTTTGTTGCAACAAATGGTGTAGGTCAGTCAGTTCGTGATCGCGCCCTTTAAACTGCTGGCGCTGAATCCCTTTGCGACTCAGGTTTTCGTAGGCTGTGGGTTGGATAGGGGTATTGTTAGTAACGGATTCTGAAACGGATGCAGATGTCTGTGTGACTGAATTCCACTCATTGGGATCGACTACCTCGGTTATATCTAAATCCAACGCTTGGACAATTGCGATCGCATACTCCCTATCCTTAGGTTTACCATAGAAAAATCGTTGAACTGTTTTCTCGTCAACTTGTGCTGCTGTAGCAACGTCGAAATATGTCCAAGGTTTGCCTTTCTCATTACGTCTACTAGCCTTCGCCTGTAGAAGTTTTTGGCGTCCTGTTTCAGTTGCCCGAACACCACGAGATTTGCGCGTTTTAGTCATAACGGTTTCGTCTGGGGATAAGGGTACGGCAATGCCGTACCCCTACGGGATTCATAGCCATAGTTTAACTCGTCTTACCCCTGATCGGGGAGGACAGAAAAGGGAACTTATTATCTGTCCTGAATTGGTCTGGAAGTTAACCTGGCAACAACATTAGTCTGGTTTCATCATCAAATTAATCAGGATAAAATGATGGATAACCGACAAACCTCTCCTGTACAATCTGAACAGACTATTCAACCCGTTGAGCTTGTCATTCCCTCTCAGACTCCAATGGAAAACCCTTCTAATTGGATGCGAGACGGAGACAGCCCCGCCGAGATTATTCTAGCAATCGCCGTATTGATTGGTGCGATCGCGGGATTGTTAAAAGTTGTAGTTCCCTAAAATACAGGATGTGGGCGATTCATGAATTGCCCCTACGGGCGTGAGATTAATCCATCTTGCTTAGGTGTATCACGCCCCTACTCAACCTTACACAAATCGATGCATAAACTCGTAGGTTAAATCCACTCGTCCTTTACGTAACATCGCCGGGTCGAATCGTTCTGTGGTATTACAAGTCATTAATACCACTAATTTTTGCTGCGCTTTAATTCCGGTGTCATCAATCACACTCTGATATAACGTTCCATCCAGCAAACTGAGAATATGCTCCGTTTTATTATTCCATTGCGCCACTTCACTAGCTCGATTTTTGGCTAAGTTATCCGCTTCGTTAATAATTAGGGCAACTCGTTCCAAATAACTCGGCGGTACAAAATTTTCTACCGCATCATGATCCAGAATGAAAATAGTATACCCCAACGGTACAAGAACTTCTTTTGCCAGCGATTGTGTCCATACCGTTTTCCCGGTTCCCGGTTCACCATGCACCACAATTGCTAACTGATTTTGATCCAGAATTGCCTGCTGAACGGTATCCGTAAACCGTTGAATATCGTTGGGAAAATCTCTAATCTGAAACTGACTGTGAACCTGTCCCACCCGACTTTGATAGCCACTCAGCATCACGGCTACATTATAGGTCGCTTTATTCACTAAAGGTCGAATTTCATCCGCCATTAAACTGTAGCAGCGCCGTCCTTGACCCTGGTTATTGATTTGTAACCAAATTTCGGGATTAGACCAGTAGGCATAGACTGTGCCAAAAACGTCTAAGCGTTGCCAATTGGCAAACTTTTCCAGGGGATAATAAAAGCGGCGATCCATGTAATCTTGAGTAATTAAATCGGGACTGCCCAGAATATCTAAGACTTTAAATAAAGTGACTTCTTGCAGTCGATTCAGGACATACTCAATCGGAATACTCTCACGGGTAACCGTTTGGGTGACGGGTGTATTGACGAATATCGTCTCCCCCTGAGAATGATTGGGGGCTGGCGGGTCAGGGGTAATGTACTCCCAGAACTCATCCCACTCATAACGCATATTTTCGGAAAATAAGCTCAAAACATTGGCAAAAATATTATAGTGATTTCGCCCTAATGCATCAGCAACATCACTGGTAAAATCTAGAGTATTTTGCAATAACTCTGATGTATCATTTTGCAGCAAATGCCAAACAAAATCCCAATCAAACTGCCGGGATAAAGGACGCCAGCCTAACCCCAATAACCCTTTCGCTTGCCGATTATTCTGATGAGAATTTTCTTGAGACCAAACCTGTTCTGAATTCATCACTATTTTTCCTGCTGAGTTGGAGACTCCTGGCGGATTAGAGTTGCTGTAGATATTTAGGGGGAACAAAATTCACTAACCACACCCCATTTTCGGAACAGTAGAATGTATGACCTTTTTCAGACATGGCTTTAGCATCGACAGCCAAAACCACCGGACGGCCATGACGCTGTCCTACTTTTTTGGCGGTGGCGATATCCGGTGATAAGTGGACGTGATGCCGTGACATTTTACATAAGCCTTGATGCCGAATCGCTTCCACAGTTCGGTGACCTGTACCGTGGTAGAGTACCTCTGGTGGAAGGGTTGGTTCTAACTGTAAATCAATCGCGACACTATGTCCTTGATTGGCGCGAATCCGAGTTTCTGTCGCATCAAAGGAAAAGCGTTGTTTATCATTGTTGGCGACGACTTCTTTAAGTTCATTGAGAGTAAGAGGAAAGGAATACTGTTTACAAGCAGATAGAAGTTGATTAACGTTGACCCAACCCCCTGGTTCTAAGGTTAACCCAATCCGTTCGGGTTGATGCCGCAGATGTTTGCTGAGATATTTGCTAATTTTAACCAGGCGGGTAGAGTTCATGGTTGATTGAATCAATAGCTTTTAAGAATAGTTTCGCTAACCCTAAACAATGGTTGGCTAACGTTGCCTTGAGTCTGAGTCAGATCAATGGGTTCACCCTCATGGGTGAGGACTATGCCAACTTGTATTATACAATACTACAATTAGTAAAATTTGTCTACCTGTCAACTCTTCTGTAGCAATTGAATCCATTCTCGCGCCGCTTAAACCTTAGCGGTAACGGGTTGGGCGTTTTCTGAGGTTACAGGCTTTTGCCAACAGCATAATGCTTTTGAGAATTCCCTTAGTGAGAGAGAAGAGGAAATGAGGAATGCCTGTTTCAATAGCAGAAAACGTGGAATTAACGCTACCTGCTAAAGGATGATTTATCCACGAGGTACTATTCCTACCTCTGATATAGATACTCCGCGATCGCACGATCATCTCGTGTAACTATATATTTTTTTCGGGTGAATTGATACAATGAACCAGGCGTAGGAACAGAGGAATGGTTCTATGGAAAAGACATCAACCTCTAGCTATGGTGTAGTATTGGTAACGGCAACGTCAAAAGAAGAAGCAGACGCGATCGCTTCATCCTTAGTGGAAGGGCGGATGGCAGATTGTGTCAGTATTACACCCGTGCGATCGATTTATACCTGGGATGGAAAGGTGAATCGTGACCAAGAGTGGCAATTGGTGATCAAAACAGATTTATCTCTATTTGACCAGTTAGCTGCCAAAATTCAGGAGTTGCATAGTTACGAGGTTCCCGAAATTATTGCCCTGCCGATTATTGCTGGATCTCAGGCTTATTTACAGTGGATTTCAGAAAATGTATCTGTTCGATGAGAGATACAAGCCTTTTGATTGTTGAAGGTTGTAGGGGCGGGTTTTACAACTATCGTTTCTTTTAGACCCAGATTTGACTAAACCCGCCCCTACCACTGGGCTAGTTTAGGGACTATCGTTTCGCCACTGATGATAACATTGAATCAAAACCCGCCCTGACCTAATTTTAAATGTATGTATAAGGATGAGGGATAAATAATTTCTTTATGTCCTTTGTCCTCAGATGTGGGATAATCAGACTTTTGAGGAAGTCGCCATTTTTTTTAAGTTGTACACAGTCACATTTCGCAGGTTTAATGTCTATTTATGAACTCTCAAAGCGTATTCAATCATTTTTTAAATTTCTGAGCAAATTACTGATCCACCATTGGCGTTCTCTGGTTGTCTTATTTCTGGGTGTTTATTTCCCCCTGCAAATCTTCGGAGAACTAGCCGAAGAGGTTTGGGAAAAGGAAGGGGGTTTTCCTTGGGATGTGCCAATTTTATTAGCGATTCACTCAACAGCGTCCCCTCAACTTGATGCGTTTGCGATAACCCTGACGAAGTTCGGTGCCTATTGGGGGGTATTGCCCTTATCTGTAGCGATAGTACTGATCTTGGCATTCCGACGCCAGTGGCGATTACTCACCTATGCACTGATAACTTTATTAGGGAGTGTGATTATCAATCGCACGGCGAAATTAGTTCTCCAGCGAGTGCGCCCTAACCTTTGGGAATCCCCGGCGCCAGAATTTGATTATGCGTTTCCCAGTGGACATGCGATGGGAAGCATGACTTTTGCGATTGTATTAATTATTTTGACGTGGAATACCCGTTGGCGTTGGCTGGTTGTGATTGGGAGTATCGTGTTTGCGATCGCGATCGGTTGGACTCGGATGTATTTAGGGGTTCACTACCCCAGTGATATTATTGCCGGTTGGATGGCATCCATTGCTTGGGCGGTTGGTGTCTGTTTGCTGATTAGACCCCATCGGAGTCAGCGACGACTTGAGAAAGAGGAGACTATACCATCCGTATAGTAGGGGTTTGGTAACCAAACCCCTACTGTGTCTTAAGTTGACACGGATGACTGACGTGCGCCAGATTTAACCGTAAAATCTATTCCACCATTTTAGGTTATTTAGCTTTGGCGATCGCAAAGCTATTTCAAATTGGGTAAATCATTAACATATCACGTATTACACAATAAAGTACGATTTTTAGTATATGAATATCCTAATAAACTTGATTTTAACATAAAAAAAATATATGTTTTTTCCCTAGACGTTGTGAATATGCAATGCTACAGTTAAATGAAAGTTAAGGTTTAGTAAAAAATTAAATTGATACCAGCTTTTTGAACAAAAATTACTGATGAAACGTGAAATCTGTTTAGTGAATAATTGAATCAAGACTCACATCTATTATTTATCGGTAAAACATCAGATTTTTGCAGTGTTTCCTCTACTAGTGCATGACGGAAAAAGTTACTGATCACCTCCTTGTCCCCAGGGGAGTAGAGGATCAGAACTGATTTTCAATTTTCAGGTGTTTCTATCCTGTTTGCACTCTAATATTTATTTAATTAGATTCAAATTATATCTAAACAGCGGTCAAATAACAGTAAGACCCTTTAAATTATAATATGCAGGAAACAGATTTTCAGATTAGCTCTCGTTTTACTAAACTCACAGTTGTTAACATTATCTCCAATATTATTGTTCCGTTAGTCGGGTTAGTTGATTTAGCATTTTTAGGACATTTAACGGATATTCGCTATCTAGCGGGAGTCGCTATTGCGGTCATTCTTTTCGATTACCTTTACCGCACTTGTAAGTTTTTACGCATGGCAACGACTGGTTCAACGGCTCAGGCAGTGGGACGTTCAGACAACGAGGCTGTGTTATTAATCTTGTTGCGAAACGGTTTAGTCGCACTCGTGGTTGCGGCAATTATTATACTCTTACAGTACCCCATTAGAGAACTCGGTTTTACCCTACTCAGTGCTGCACCAGAGGTAAAAGTAGCTGCGAGAGACTACTACAATACCCGGATTTGGGCAGCACCCGCAGCTTTATCTAATCTCGTGCTAATCGGTTGGTTTTTAGGGCAATCTCAGAGTAATAAAGTGCTAGCTCTATCCATTATTAGCAATGGCACCAATATTGTTTTAGATTACTTATTTATTGTCCAGTGGGGATGGAATAGTGCGGGAGCAGGTGCGGCAACAGCGATTAGTCAGTATGTGATGTTCGTTTTAGCGCTAATACTGATAGCTGGAGATGGTTATTTGCAAAAATTACCAGCCGTAGCCAGACAAATTTTTGACCCCGTGGCGCTAAAAGCCACATTTCAGATGAATCTCGATGTATTGATCCGCTCGCTGGGAACAATTACAACGTTTGCGCTCTTTGCCAGCTTGAGTGGTTTCCTCGGAACCGTCGTTTTAGCGGGTAACAGTTTAATGGTGGAAGTGGTCAATCTCGCCGTATTTTTAATTGAGGGTTCAGCATTTGCGACGGAAACCTTAGCTGGAAATTTTCACGGTGAGGGGTGCCACGAGAAGTTGCTTCCCCTACTGCGCTTGTCTGGGGGAACGAGCTTGAGTTTAGGATTAGCTCTGGCATTGGTTTTTATTTCCTTTCCCGAAAAAATGTTTGGCTTATTAACCAATCATTTAGAGGTAATTGACCAAATTAATGACTATGTTTTATGGCTATTGCCTGTGTTAGTAATGGTGGGCTTTGTCTATATGTTAGAGGGATATTTTTTGGGCTTAACTCAAATGTTTGTCCTGCGAAATGGCATCCTCGCCGCGTTCTTTATCGGATTTGTTCCTTTAGTGATTGCGGCGTGGCAGTTTGAGAATGTTCATCTGTTGTGGTTGGGGTTATTAGTGTTTATGGTGATCAGAGCAATTACCTTAGCTCTATATGTGCCTTCAACGCTAAAACAGGATGAGGGATTGGAATTAAATCTAAGTACAAGAGTCGGCTGAATTAAAAACAATTAAGGAAATTAAACAAGATGAATCAAACTAAAACCATAGAAAAAAAATCACCGATGATGGCTTTTGTTGAATTGGTGAGTGGATTTTGGATTTCCCAAGCGATGAATGTTGCCGCTAAATTGGGTATCGCTGATTTATTGACAGAAGAAGCGAAGAGTATTGACGAGCTGGCGCAAGCTACCAACACTCATGCGCCATCGCTTTACCGGCTGCTGCGTACTTTAGCGAGTGTAGGCGTTTTTACTGAAGTAGAGCCACATTGCTTTGCCTTAACTGAGATTGGTGAATATCTACGCAGCGATAATCCTGACTCATTGCGCTACCAAGCTATCATGCACGGTGATGAGTGGCATTGGCAGGGTATTGGGGAAATGTTTCGCACAGTAAAAGATGGTAAACCAGGACTACAGCACCTTTATGGATTTGATAGCTATTGGGAATATTTAGCCCAAAATCCTGAGTTTCAATCCAGTTTTAATAAAGCAATGCTCGGTGTATCCAAAAACTATCATACGCCATTGATTGAATCCTATGACTTCTCTAAATTTACTAAAGTTGTGGATGTCGCTGGTGGTGAAGGTATTTTCCTCTCATCTATTTTGAAAGCTAACCCTCACCTGCATGGGGTCTTATTTGATATGCCTTCAACGATTACCAAAGCGGCAGATTTTATAGAAAGAGAGGGATTAATGGAGCGCTGTGAAACCGTGGGAGGAGACGTATTTAAAAGTGTACCTATAGGTGGCGATGTCTATACCATGTCATATATTATGATTGACTGGGATGACAACAGTTGTCTCAAAATTCTCAAGAGTATTCGTCGGGCAATAAGTGACAACGGAAAATTGCTGATTATCGATTCTATTATTCCTTCAGGTGATCAATCCAGTTGGATTAAGTGGGTGGATTTATTCGAGCTGTGCTTAGGATATGGAAAAGTACGGACTGAAGCAGAATTTCGAGAAATTTTTCAACAAGCAGGTTTTCAATGTTTGGAAACTTTTTCTGTGGGGACTCCCAGTAGCCTCATGGAATTAGCGCCCGTGTAATTGTCATCTAAAAAAATTACCACTATTCACGTTTAGAAGAGATTTAAATGACGAAAGAAATCAACTATCACATGTCCCCAGAAGAATTTCGCCATTGGGGATATCAAACAATTGATTGGATCGCTAACTACATGCAGAATGTAGAGGATTTACCCGTTCTGTCTCAAGTTAAACCCGGAGAAATTAGAGCTAACTTGCCCGATGCTGCCCCCCAAACCGGTGAATCATTTGATGCAATTTTAAAAGATATTGATCAGATCATTGTGCCGGGATTAACGCACTGGCAATCGCCTAACTTTTTTGCCTTTTTTCCAGCGGGTGCTTCTGCTCCCTCAATTTTAGGAGAATTAATGAGTGCGGGGATGGGGGTGTTAGGATTTTTGTGGGCAGCCTCTCCCGCTTGTACGGAGCTAGAAACCCATGTACTCGACTGGCTGGTTGATATGTTGGGATTACCCTCCCACTTTAAATCCTCAGAAACTGGGGGAGGTGTACTGCAAGATTCAGCTTGTAGCGCGGCTGTGGTTTCTCTTATCGCCGCCAGAGAACAAACTCAAGCTGATATTAATCGGTTGGTGGCGTACACGTCAAAAGAAGCGCACTGCTCCATTGAAAGAGCCGCAAAGATTGTTGGGTTGCGCCCAGAAAACGTGCGTTTAATTGAGGTGGATAAGCATTATGCGATGTGTCCAGAAGCACTCCAACAGTGTATTGAAGCCGATATCCAAGCTGGTTTAATTCCCTGTTACTTAGCCGCAACCGTGGGAACCACCTCCTCCAACGGAATTGACCCGATCGCAAAGCTGGGAGCGATCGCGCAAGAGTATCACCTCTGGTTCCATGTAGATGCAGCCATGAGTGGTACCGCTGCTTTATGTCCAGAGTTTCGCTGGATTCACCAGGGATTAGAACAAGCTGATAGCTATTGCTTCAATCCCCATAAATGGATGATGACAAACTTTGACTGTAATTGCTTCTATGTCAAACATCGGGAAAAATTAGTTCAAGCCCTCTCGATCATGCCAGACTACCTGAAAAATGAAGCCACGGAATCTGGACAGGTGATTGACTATCGAGACTGGCAGATTCCCCTCGCTCGCCGCTTCAAAAGCCTCAAGTTGTGGTTTGTGATTCGCCATTATGGGATTGAAGGTTTACAACATTATATTCGCAAACATGTTGCCTTAGCCCAAGAGTTTGCCCAATGGGTCAACTCTGATCCACGCTTTGAGTTAGTTGTCGATCCTCCCCTGAATTTAGTTTGCTTTCGACTCAAGGGTGGCGACTCCGTGAATCAGGCACTGCTCCAACATCTGAATGCGTCTGGAAAACTCTACTTAAGCCCAACCCGACTCAATCATAAACTCACCTTACGTCTGTCAATTGGTCAAGCCCAAACCGATCGAAATCATGTTAAGCAGGCTTGGCAATTAATCTGCAATTATGCTGATGTATTAATCCCACAACCTAGCACAAAGTTTGTTGAAGTAAAACTGGCTAACCATTTCCGATAAAAACATCAACGTTACGATCAAATATCTTGACACTTTAGCTGCCATCTGAAAATAGAATCAACAACCATCATTACAAATACACACCATGATTCAATTAAAACCGCTAACCGTTGGACCCATTCTCGGACATGTGACTGACCAAAGCGCCCGTATATTTGGACGGGCTGAATATCTGCCATCACCTCATGCGTTACCCCCAGGTTGGGGTGTGCAAACCCATCAACTGTTTCAACCCTGTTTTGGTGTAGCTCGTATCCGTGCCGTGGGAGAGTCAGAGTTTCAGCCGCCCCAATTCTTTAAAATGAATCCAAATTTTGATATGTCTGGCGTCGTCACGTTTACCGGACTCAAACCTGAAACCGACTATGAGTATCAAATGGGTTGGTTTGTCTGTGAAGATGAACCCAATTCTCAACTAAAAATAGACTGGTCAAAAGCCAATCAACAACGCTTTAAATCCGGAAGTAATGATTCCCAGCGTCCTCGTTCCTTTGTCTATGGAGCCTGCCGTTATATGCAGCGACTAGCGCCCGGAGTATGGCGATATGTCGAAGACGGGGAGCAAACCTTTGCGGCAATTAATCAACAAATTGAGCAAGGGATTGCCACCGATGCGTTTCTTTTAGTGGGTGACCAAATTTATGCTGACGATAACTTCGAGGAAGTCACGGATGCTGACTTAACCGTTGAGCGATATTTTGACCGCTATCGAACCACCTTTTCTCAACCCAATGTGCGGCAACTGATGGCACAAGTCCCCACCTACATGACCCTGGATGACCATGATATCCTGGACAATTGGCCCCGTAATGCTGGGGACAAAGAATGGCAACTTGTTTATCCAGCCGCACTTCAAGCCTATGAAACCTACCAAATGAGCCATGGTCCCTTATTCCCTGCACTTGAACAGGATGAACGAGAACGGTATAGTGGCTTCTGGGGGAATTGCCGCCTGTGGTACACCTTTCAGGATGGTTGTTGTGACTTTTTCGCCCTAGACTGTCGCACAGAACGGCAGTTAGGTGATACGACAGAAACCCGTGCCATGTTAAGCTCGGCACAAATGGAGGCTTTAAAAGCCTGGTTATGTGATGGTTCAGATCGGGTCAAATGTGTGATGACGTCCATTCCCTTTTTTCCGGATAAGTTGTCTGGAGAGGGACTCGACTCAGATAAGTGGGGCGGGTTTCTAAAGCAACGTACAGAACTGCTCGATTTAATTTTTGACCATGATATCAAACGGGTCGTTTTTTTAGCCGGAGATGTCGCTTGTGGCATGAGTGCTGAATTACGGTGTCAGGAGAAGCCTGATTTTAAAATAATTTCGGTTATCTCTTCAGGTCTGGCTTGGCCCCTGATTCACAGGAAAGCGAAGCACTTCCAGATGGAGGGTAAATTGGTCACGCTTTCAACTCACCGTTACGAGTTAGCTGAAGCTGGTCCAGTGGTTTCCGTTGATCTGTTCACACGAGTCACCATTGATTTAGATGGATTGACGGTAGAGATATTTTCCAGCCAAGGAAAATTGATGAATAAAAAAGTCCATAAGTTTTAATTAGGGAATGGGGAATGGGCAATAGAAGAATTGGCTTTGCCTATTGCCTATTGCCTATTGCCTTCTTACTAAAGATATTCCACTTGAAGTTGTTCAGCTAAAGTTTGGCTTTCCATCAAATTTGGCGGTTCAAGTCCCACACGACTACATTTGATCGAAGCTGTAGCTGTCGCAAACCGTGCCATTGTCTCCAAACTCCACCCCTGGAGATAGCCGTAGATAAAACCGGCTGAGAACGTAGCACCTGCACCAAATGAATCAATCGCCTGAATTGAGGGAGCATGAACCCGAATCGCCTGTTGCTCCTGTACAACCAAGCATCCTTCTCCGGCTAAAGTGATCAGCGCTGTTTTTACACCCGCATCCAGCAAAGTCTGGGCTACAGCTAAAGGTGATTGATCACCCTGTTGGGCAGAATCTGTGACGGCTTGACAAATCGTCGCCCGTCCCGCATAACGGGTTAAAATATCGGGATCTTTGTGCAAATGTTCCAGGTTTAAAAAGATAGGGATATCGAGTCGAATGGCTTCGTCCATGGGACGGAGAATGTGATCTTCGTCATACCAATCGACATACAGGAGACGGCTTCCGTTTAACAGAGACAAATCAGCCGTATCTAACGTCGCCAGTACTCTTTTATCCGGTTGCCAAAAGTAAGTACGACCTCCCATAGCATCTGAAATTAAGACCACCAGTGTGGTTGGCAGTTGTGAGTCGAGGCGCACTTCACCCAAAACCCCACTAGATTTAAGGTGTTCTGCCAGCCATCGTCCTCGATAGTCTTTCCCCAAGGCTGAACCAATCAAACCACTGGGAATATCCCACCCGCGCAACATTGTGGCAATCATGGCGGCATCTTGTCCCAAACTATCTCGTTGTTCCTTAAATAGACCGCCAAAATTTCGTTGGGGCCATTCATCAATGACGAGTAACTCCATAGCCATGAGCGAACCAAAACAAACAACTTCTGCTGTGGTTGGACGTTTGACATCACGTTGGGTATATTTTTCTGTCGTCACTTTTGTATTTTCTAATTTAACTCGATACAATTAGATAGTAGGGGTGTCCCGCTAATAGCTCAGGGATAATTAATTCGTTAGGACTATAATATCATTTATGAGTGTCAACTGAAAGCTGAAGTGCCTCTGATTAACATCTGTCACAAATTCATACTGGGGAATGTGATACATGAAACTTAAGTCTCAGGAATTGAGGGGGCAAAATAGTCGCTTATGGCACTAAAGTGCCTACTACGAACCTAAATGAAGTCTGGGACATTCTATTCAAATAGGTCATCGTCTATAACAATATTTTTCGCCTGAATTCCTTCTACAAAAATCTTTAGGCTGGGATTTCGGATTGAAACGCTTCTTTAAATTTGCTAGAAGCACAATAGTCAAATACTTTTAACCAATTGCTATAATTTTCAACTCTGTTTTTATCGGTTTCATCCCTGAGAGGTAACAGGGGGTTAACCACAATATCAGGATTATTAAAATACCCGATTAAAATATTTTCAATAACCACTTGATCCGTTATGCCTTCTGCTATCAAGCCAAAAGTTGTCATCGCTAGAAATTTTTCGGAAGTCCGCCGATGTAGCCTCTCATGAATGCTTCTGATAATTTTACCGGATCTTGTCCTTCCAGAGGAGTGGGCTTTTCAACAGGTCTAGCTTTGGTATGTCCAAATTTATTCCGATAAATAACCCAGAGTTGTTGCTCCGGATCATCTAAGTCTAATCCATCTAAAATTGCTGGATTATGGTTGGTAACGATAAATTGCTTATCATACTTTTTGGCTAACTGGACTAACTCTCGCATTAACTGGCTGCATAATTTGGGGTTCAGCGAAGCGTCAATATTATCTATTGCAAAAAAACGCGGTGTATCGTCACTAATAAAAAGCGCAAAGTAAAACAATAAAAATAGAAATCCTTCATTGGCACTTTTTTGGTCAAAGGCAGATAAGTCGGGATCTAAATACCTATCTTTTGTCTTCAGGGTTTTTTCACTATCAAGGAAATCGGAATGAATGGTGAAATCCTCAAACCAAAACAGTAGTCTTAGTTTTTCTTTGAGTTCATTAATTTTACTTTGAACTAAACTCAATACTTTGAGGAGTTTAAATAAGCCTTCGCCATTAATTCCTAGGGGTTGAATTTGCCCTTCTTTCTCAAACTGTCTTAACGCAAAATTTTCTGGAGAGTAAATCAAAAAAAGATTCAATCCTATTTGTTTGATTGTTTTTGGTAGAATTATTTTTTCTTTTACCATTAAAGCATCAATGGCGTTGAAATCAATGACTTCATCCCTCAACAGATTTCTCTGAAGGTGATTTATATAACGTTGTATTTCACTATTGACAATTTTTTCTCCTGTTTCTTTATCAACATCTATATCTACTTTTTCTATCAACCATGAAGAATATGGTTGATTGTTATTTTGAAGGACATAACCAAATTTAAAATCCGAATTTTTTACGTAAAAATTAATTTTTATTCCTTGGGTAATCTGCTCTTTATCGAAAGCTGAACGCATATATTCCGGGTTGGTAACCCTGATGCCCCTTGAAAACAAAAATTCATTATCTAATTTATCATTTGCAGCGGCTGAGGCTAAAGCGATCGCTTCGAGTATATTACTTTTACCCGAACCATTTTCACCGATTAATACGGTTACACGCCCCAAGCCTAACTTTAGCTTTTGAATGGATTTGTAGTTTTCTATATTGATTTCTTGGAGCATAAGTCTAGAGTATTGGCTGGGTCATTTGTGTTGGGTTTCCTATCGTCAACCCAACCTACAACCTTTTCCACCGTAGGGGCGCACCGACGTGCGCCCGATTCAATGGTAATATCTATTCCACAATTTTAGCCGTGCCGCGCCAGTTGAGGGCGACCCGATCCAATTGAGTTTATTGGTGTTGTTCATTAGTGCAGGCGGGTCGCCCCTACAACGACCAATGACAAAGGACAAAGGACTAATGACCAATTACCAATGACAATCAACCTGTATTCCGCATACCCGCAGCAATCCCGTTAATCGTCAACAACGCGCCCCGCAGTAACTCTCCTTTACTATACCGAGATTGAACAAACCCCGATGCCATCTGACTGCTATGCTGGCGCAACCGTTTCAGCAAAGAGACTTGCAAGAAACCCAGGGGAACAATCGTACCATTCCGCAAGTGTACCGATCGCTGTAACTCTGGATCACCATCCAGTAAATGCTTATGTCCGGTAATTAACAAGATTAACTCACGAGTCAAGTTAAATTCCTCGCTAATTTGCTGGAATAATCGATCAAACCGTTCTCGATCATCGGGATGGGACAATTTCTCCACATAATGACCCGCAATTTGCAAATCCACTTTTGCCAACGTCATCTCTACCTTGGAAATGACCATCTTAAAGAAGGGCCACTTGAAGTAAAAATAACGCAACAGCTTCAAATTTTCTTCGGGTTCCTCATCCAAAAACCCTTTCAACGCCGCACCCACGCCATACCAACTGGGTAATAAGAAACGACTTTGTGTCCAACTAAACACCCAAGGAATTGCCCGCAGACTGCTAAAATCTTTCTTACCACCGCGACGAGTGGGACGGGAACTGATTTGCAACTGACTAATTTCCTGAATGGGCGTCACTTCATTAAAGAAATCCAAGAAATCCGGCTGCTCATACACAAACCCCCGATAATGTTGGCGCGATCGCACCGCCAATTCTTCCATAATTTCGTTCCACGGTTCCAGGTTGTCAAAACCGCTTCCCAGCAAACTCGCTTGAATCACCGCCGTGGTTATGGTTTCCAGGTGATAAAGTGCCAACTCCGGCAAAGAATACTTCGACGCCAGCACCTCGCCCTGTTCCGTAATCTTAATCCGTCCCTGGATACTCCGCCCCGGTTGCGCCAGAATCGCCTCATACGTCGGTCCACCGCCCCGCCCGACGGAACCGCCGCGTCCATGGAAAATACGTACAGCAATCCTATAGTCTTCGGCAATTTGCTGTAGGGCTTTTTGGGCTTTGTGAATTTCCCAATTACTGCTTAAGAACCCAGAATCCTTATTACTGTCTGAGTAGCCCAGCATTATCTCCTGCAACGGTTGAGGATAAGATGGGAAAGCCGGGGAATTCTCATCACCCATCGCTCTTTCGCACTCCTCCAACGCCTGATAACCGCCGGCTAAACACGCTCGATACAGGGGTAACTCAAACAGGGATTTCATCACCCTTGGCGCTCGTTTTAAGTCGTCTACGGTTTCAAATAAGGGGACAACCTGAATACTACTCCTTCCGGTTGCTGGATCATAGAGTCCAGCTTCCTGAGCCAACAGCAACACTTCCAACAAGTCGCTGGCTTCGTGACTCATGCTAATAATATAGGTTTGGCAAATTTGTTCACCAAACTCTTGTTGTAGTCGCCGCAACATGCGGAACGTTTCAATGATTTCACAGGCTTCGGCAGAAAAGGGGAGTTCAGCCGGAATTAAAGGGCGGCGCGTGGGTAACTCTTTGGTTAACCATTCGGTGCGTTCGGCTTCAGATAATTCGTTATAGGGCTTGGGTAGAATTTGTAGATAGTCGGTAATCTCGTGCAGCGTATCACTATGACGAGAACTTTCCTGACGAATGTCTAGGTGTGCCAGATTAAACCCATAAATTTCCACCTGACAGATGAGCGTCTCAAGTTCCTGACAACTTAACCCCGTTTCGGCTAGATTCCGTTGAATCAGTTGTAACTCTGCCAAAAACTCTTGGTCAGAGTTGTAAAAGCAGGGGTTCGTTATTTCTAGACCAATTGGCTGTAGGGGTTGGCTCTGAGACAGGTGGAGATTACGCTCCAGTGTATTTTCCAGTCGTTGCTGAATGTAGGAAAGTTTGAGGCGATAGGGTTCTTGACGGTAACGAATCGCTAATTGTTCATAAACCTCCGGTATTTGGGAGCGATCTTGTTCCAGAGAGTCCAATAGTTCCGGTAGGACATCACTCCAGTGCAATGACAAGCTCAACAAATTGGTCAGATGTTTAACTGAGTAGATATATTTTTCCAGAACCAGATTTCTCTGATAACAAGCCGTTTGCCAGGTCACTTCCGGTTTAACTGAGGGGTTTCCATCCCGATCCGCTCCCACCCAAGAGCCAAACTTACAGAAGTTTTTCCGGGGTGGATTCAGCCAGGGAAAAGACGATTGTATACCCTGTTTTAAGCGCTGATAGAGTTGGGGAATGGCATCAAACAAGACTTCTTGAAAATAGTGGAGGGTGTAATCCACCTCATCCAGAACCGTGGGCTTAAATTGATGCAGTTCATCGGTACGCCACCACAGCCGAATCTCTTCTCTAAGTTGTTCGGTGTAGTCTTCTACTTCCCAGGATGAGTTCAACCCTAAAGCCCGTGATGCTTCCTCGGCTTGGTCAAGCTGTTGCAGGATTGTAGAAATACGCCGTTGTTTTTGTCGAATCGTATGTCGGACAATTTCTGTCGGGTGTGCGGTAAAGACTAGGCGAATATCCAGATTATCAATTAGCCGCTGAATATGCTGGGGGGGTACGTTGAGGTTGCGTAGATAAGGAAATAGCCAATGGAAGGTACTGTTGGTATTTGTGGCTTTTCTATCGTCCTGCCAACGTTTTTCTAATAAATCCGCCATGGGTTCACTCCCGGATGGTTTAGCATCGTCACCGTTCTTGGATGCTTGGAGTGAACTGCCATTCGCTTTCATCGAGGTGCGATCGCTCCCCGTTAATGTATTGTAGGTAGCCCGTCGTAAAAGTTGTTGATCGCGCTGTTCGTAATGTTGTTCAACACCATTAATCAGTTGGAAATAAAGCGCAAAAGCACGAGATGCCCGAATCGCGGCGTTCAGGTCAAGCCCTTCGATCACTTCCGGAATCGATGAAAGCGAAAACCCTGTGGCTTGTCCTTCTGGCGAACTTAATTGGCGCAAAGACGCCAGCAAATCGACCAGTTCTTGACCACATTCAGAAAGGAGAACCGACTCCCACAACTGTTCCACAACTTTGATGCGGTGACGCAACAGGAGTTTGGATTGGGATGTAGATGGGATGGTCAATTCCTGATTGGATGAGTGGAGGAGAGAACTCATAGGGTCTGTTGGCAGTAAGACAAGGATGATCCATTGTACGGGGTTAATGCTAACCTGTATAGTTTTATTCTTGACAAATTTCTTCCAGGGAACAGAGGGAACTGGGGGAGCCGGGGGAGACGTTAGCTATTGGCGTTATTTCTGCCTTCTTGCACTAGAAAGAGCCAAGATTATCGGGATCAATGCCTAATTCTCGCAAACGTTGTGCCAATTGCTGGGCGCGTTCTTCGGCAGCGATCGCCTGCTCTTGGGCTAGTCGAGCGAGTTGGGCTTCCTGTTGGGCACGTTCTTCAGCAGCAATTGCCCGTTGTTCAGCTAATAGCGCTTGTTCTTGGGCAGCAATTGCCCGTTGTTCAGTTAATATCGCTTGTTCATTATCTGTGGGAATCAACTCTCCTGAAGGTGTCATCCATCGCAACCAGCGTCCGTTAATCTCACGAAATCGTCCTGACCATAATCCCAAGCTTAGTCCTAACTCGGGTATCACCAACCTATTATCGGTTAAATTTACCCGTTGATAATTCCCCTCCACTAAATGGAAAATTTGCAGTTCATGAGTATAGCGGCTAAAAATAACGTAGTAGGGGACTCGTAAAATCTTTTCGTAAACCTGCCATTTTGAGGGTGGACTTCCCGCTTGGGGTACTGTGCGTCCCAAATCCTCACCCTCCGTACCCGGAGATAATAACTCCACCACGACAAAAGGACTAATTTGCTCTTGCCAAATCACATAACTTAAGCGCAACTCTCGCTGTTCATACAAGCGCGGAATCCCCACAACGCCAAACCAATCAGGACGCTTGTACCAGTGGGTATGATTCACATCATAATAAAGATTCAAATCGCAGGCAGAAAACACCTGCTCCCAATTCCAATGAGTTGGTTGAAAGGTTAAAAGGAGTAAAAGCGGTTGAAAAAAGTGAAACTCATCGGGCAATCCAGGGTCCTCCGGATTATCACTGGGTAAATCGTACATTGTCGGCAAGGTTTGCCGGGGAGAATCTGGGGGATTAGATTGGGTGGGCAGACGAATCATAATGATGTGAGGGATTAATTGGAGTAAAATCTACTTCACAATTTTAGCTGTGTTACGCCACTACTGGCTCTGCACGCAGTCGTTAGAGGAGGGCGGGGGATCTGGGAAGGGTAAAATCGGTAAGCGATCGCCCCGAAAGACTTCCTCGCTGGCTTCCCCTACCTGTTGCAGCCATGAGCCAATTGTGTTTAGGGAAATCACCCCTACAATCATTGGACCTGTCGCTAAACTTAATAAGAGGTCTGCTGAATGTTTAGCGGACTCCGGTAAGGGGTTGACTGCTACCTGTGGATCTGGGTTCACTGATGCCATAACTAAAATTCAACCTCGCACGAACAACAGTTAATTGTTGACAAAGACCAAGACCGATCCCAATTTGATACTAGACTATAGTTGCTCCCAATTTCCCAGCTCCCAGACGCGCCATGGCACGTCTCTACCCCCTCTGCCCCTAACTCCCCCGTTTTTTGCGCTCATGTGCAATCATGAGAGAAAAAATCAGCCGCCGTCATCAGTTCAGGTAACAAATTTGTAATGTTGGATGTCGAAGAGCGCAACTACAACAATCATCCGTCCTCTTTGGCTCAATGGGTATACGATGCCATCGGTCAACCGGGGGTGTGCCTGAGAGTCCGGTTACGAGGGAATAATTTACATATTCTTTGTGAAAGCCGTGAACGTATTCCCGCTCAAACAGTCGTCAATCGCTTACTCCAAGCTCTTAAAGCTCAGCCAGAAACGACGAGCTTTCCGCTCGATCTGGAAACCCCGATCTACCAAATTATTATCTACGGGCGTCAAGTTTCCCAATCACGTCCGGAATGGGTCAAGGAAATTCGCCTCAACACCGATACCCATGACACTGAATCTCGTCCTGAGTCCTCGTGGGAAACAACACCCGCTCAGTCAGCGTTTGTCATCTCCCATGAAAGTCTTGCCCGTTCTGGTTCCCCAGATGCGATCGCAAGGTATCTCAGTGCTAATCTGAGTCATTTGGGTGTGAGTGTCAATGTCCAGATTCAGGACTTGCCAACGAAGGACAATCGAGAACAGTCCCTCGTCAAGCAAAAACCAAAAATCCCGTCCCAGTCCTCACCACCTTACCATCGGCGGCTGTGGGTTATCTGTACGTCGAACTATAGCCCGGATGTGGCATTACTGTCTGAGCCTATTGTGCAGCAGTTACGCTCTCTGGAACTGACGGAGTTTAGAGATGCCGCCATCAGCGCTCAAGTTCGCGGAGAAGCCACTCCAGAATGGATGGTGCGGGTGGATTTGACACCCACTGACGTGATGCTCAAGGATTGGGCGCGTTGGGGAGATGTGCAAGCGATCGCCACGCTATCAAATCAAATGCTAGCGCAAGTCGGGATGACGGTGCGGGTGGTCTTGAAAGAAACAACCCTACATCTGTTTTGCAGTGCCTTGGATCTGGGCAAAACCCCCGTTCCCGACCAAGCCACTGCCATGAATGCGATCGCGCCTCTACTCAAATCATTAAAGCCCCAAGGGATTAAAGCGGCAACCATTTATGGCGTTGAATCCGATTACTTTTCCCTCGAACCCGAACCGGAACAACCCGTCTGGGTGGATTGGGTAACCTTACCCGCTAGTGAACACACCCAACTCGCTTCATCCAGCTATACATCAGGACAACAGGGCAATCTTAATGCCCTCACCTTTTTATTACAACGGTTGCTCAATCCAGATTTGGATCAGCGACTAGCCACGGGTGGGATTCAGCTCAAAGTGCGTCGTCAACACGACTTGCTGCACATTATGAGCGAAGCACCCCTGTGTCCCTCTAAAGCGCAAGTGAGTCTACCCATTGTACGGCTGCTGCGTCAGCTTGCCATCCCCAATATCGCTGGAGTCCGGATTTACGGACGTTCTGCTGGCTCAACCTCTCCCGCCTGGAATTATGGGGTAGATTTTACCGAACGCCGACGGTTGACGTCAGAATCCACTCCCGAATTTGTTACCTCTAATACAGACATTAGCGAGTTAGTTGTTCCCACTGAGCAATCAGTATCGCGTCGGCATAGACCAGACACAACGCTCAAAGATGATTTACAGCGCAGGTCAAAAACCGCCGTTGGCGCAATTGGACGCTGGTTGTGTTCAACCCAGCTTTTTGTCCCCACCCCAGACAATCAACGTGTCACCGTCGATACCCAACGCACCAGTTCTGAATCGTCACAAGCGGTAAAAGTGTCATTGGTGTGGGGGATTATGGGACTATTGCTGATGTTTCTCATTGATCGACCCGTTGGTCGCATCCTGCAACCCCAAGGCAGTTTATCCAGGCGAGATGCGGTATCAGCAGCAGAGGAGTCACCAATTCCTGTAGATTTGGCTGAACTCTCCTTACAACAGGACAACAATGAGAATGCCGCAGACTTCAACGCCTCTGGATTTACCCGTGAAGGAGACAAAAGAATCATCATTGATGATTCCTTACCCTCAGAACGAGGGGATGCGACGCAAGCGGCGATGTTAGCCCTCGCCCGTTCCTCGAATCCCCCGTTTAATAACCAACTACTCGATCAAAAGTTAGCCCTTTACCAAGAGCGTCTACAACAAGGAAATCGCCCTGATGTGTTAATTATGGGCAGTTCCCGAGCCATGCGCGGCATTGATCCGGTGGCATTAGAAGAGGCGTTAGCGGTTGAGGGGTATTCAGGCATTGATGTGTTTAATTTCGGCATTAATGGTGCCACAGCTCAGATTGTAGACTTAATGACGCGCCGGATTCTCACCCCGGATCAATTGCCGAAATTAATTATCGTGGCAGATGGCGCTCGCGCCTTTAATAGTGGTCGAGTTGATGCTACCTTTGATGCGATCGCAGATTCAGAAGGCTACCGTCAGCTTAATGCTGGTACATTTCCCAATACCTCCTCTCAGACGTCCGCCCAAGCCAACCAAACCTCCCAGCCGTTGGCAGCATTAAGGAGAAGTTATCAATCCATTGACGAGGGAACGAATAAACTTTTAGCCGGACTATCCTTAACCTATCCCCAACGCGATCAACTCAAATCCCTGTTAAGAGATCAGTTTACCGCTCTGGTCAAACAAACATTGCCAAATGTTGCCAGTTCTGGTCAACCCAAGCCCAGTTTAGACCAGGATATGTCCATTGATATTGATATGGATGGTTTCTTGCCCTTATCCATTCGCTTTGACCCAGAAACTTACTATCAGAACCATCCCAGAGTTGCGGGGGCGTATGATGGCGATTATCAATCATTCCAGCTTCGGGGTAAGCAAGATCAGGCATTTGATGCCCTGTTAACATTTGCTCAGGAACATAACATTACTGTGGTTTTTGTGAATCTACCCTTAACCAATGATTACTTAGATCCAGTCCGCCTGAAGTACGAACAGCAATTTAAGCAATACATGCACGCGAATGCTATTGAACGGGAACTCATTTTTCGGGATTTAAGTGAATTCTTACTCGGCAAACCCGATCATTTTTCTGACCCCAGTCATCTGAATCGCTTCGGAGCTTATGAAGTTTCTAATCAGTTGGCGAAAGATCCGATGATTCCTTGGGCGTTATTAGTTGGGGATTAGTTAATTTGTCATTTGTCATTTGTCCTTCGTCATTTGTCATTTGTCATTTGTCATTTGTCATTTGTCCTTCGTCATTTGGAAACTGTAGGGGCGACCCGCTTGCTCTAATTTCCAACACTAATCCTTCAATTAGGTCGGGTCGCCCTTTACTATTCCCCATTGCCCATTCCCCATTCCCTATTCCCTATTCCCCATTGCCCATTGCCCATTCCCTATTCCCTATTCCCTATTCCCTATTCCCTATTCCCGAAAAAATGGCATTTATCTCCATCACTTATGGATTATTCTTGCTAGGTGTCCTGTTTATTTACTGGAGCCAGCGTTCTTCATCGTGGCGATTATGGGTACTCCTAGTTGCCAGTTTACTTTTTTATAGCAGCTTACAAATTCAATACATTCCGCTGCTATTAGTCATAGTTTGGCTCAATTTTTACTTGGGGCAGAAAATTGCGGTCAATACATCCCCTGGGTCCCATCTCAACAATAACCGTCTCTCCAATGAAGAGTGGTTAATGGCACAAGAACTTTGGAATCAGCAACGTTTGAGACTCTTGTGGCTAGGGATTGGATTAAATATTCTCTGTTTGGTCAGCTTCAAGTATGTTCCGTTTATCCTGACCAATATCTCCGCCCCCTTAAATTTAACCGTGGGACAAGAGGGAGCAAGTTGGATTAACGATCACCTCATTGCTCCGTTAGGACTTTCGTTTTTTGTTTTTGAATGTATTGCCTATCTCATTGATGTATATCGAGGCGCACCTGCAACACGCCAAGGCTTACAATTTGCGACTTACAAACTATTTTTTCCTAAACTAATTTCTGGTCCCATTACTCGCTACCATCAGTTTGCAAATGAGTTGAAAGACATCCAGTTTCCTAGTTTTGATCGCTTGAGTGAAGGGTTATGGTTAATTGCCAGTGGTGCGGTGAAAAAGGCACTTTTAGCGGATCGAATCGGGATTTTTGTTGATCTGTGTTTTGGCAACTTAGAACGGGCGGGTAGTGGTGATTTGTGGCTGGCTATTTTTGCCTATGGATTACAACTATATCTGGATTTCAGCGGCTATGTCGATATTGCCCGGGGGAGTGCTATCCTCATGGGATTTAACCTGCCAGAAAACTTTAATTTTCCTTACTTTAGTACCAGCATTGCCGATTTCTGGCGACGCTGGCATATTACGTTAGGGGATTGGATTCGCAACTATCTCTATTTTCCCTTAGGTGGGTCACGGAAAGGATTGAGTCGAACCTGTCTCAACTTGTTTGTAGTCATGCTGATTATTGGCATTTGGCATGGTGCAGCTTGGGGATTTGTCGTGTGGGGAGGATTGCACGGTTTGGCTTTGGTGGTGCATCGCTTAACCCAGACTTTATCAGAACGCTTCGCCTGGTTAAAAGCATGGTGGCAAACCGGATTGGGTGTGTTAGTGGCGTGGGCAATTACTCAATGGATGGTGTTCATGTCCTGGATTTGCTTCCGCTTACCCAATCTCAAGCAAGCTGGGTTTGTGATTCAGAATCTCTGGGGTCAACCCGCTGATGTGCAGTTTGCCGAAAATGTTTATTTGACCGCCTTTGGCTTACAACGCTTTGAGTTGACACTGTTATTGAGCTTTGTCACCTTGTTGATGGCAGGTGTTTATGGAATTCATCGGGGTTTGAAGTTACAACTCAACTGGCCCCTAAAGTTGCTATTGGTGCCTCTTTGCCTGTATGCGGTTTGGTTACTGGCACCTGAAGGGGGTTTACCTTATATTTACTTTGATTTTTGATTTCTACATTCGTTCAACACTTCACAAGGTAAAATCTAATAAGTTTCAATGTTTCATTTCCGAGTAAGCTGTTCGGCATTTAAACGTTAATGTCAATAATGGCGAAATCGTTGTAGTGCGAGCATCTTGCTCGCTACTAATACCCAATTTAAATGCATGACAGCTTAATCAGGAGCATTTTATGCCATTCAAAGTCACTGGACGAGTTTACGAATCTGAAAGTGGTTTAGGGATTCCTAACCTAATAGTCGAAGCATTTGATAAAGATATCGCCAAGAGCGATAACTTGGGGTATGTGAAGACCAATAGTCAGGGACAATTTGAAATCACCTACACAGAAGCAGATTTTAAAAGCCTGTTTGAACGATTTGAAGGCAATCCCGACTTATATATTGTTGTCCAAACACCTTGGACTTTGGACAAAAAAACTACATTTGCGTAAAAGTTACGCAAATGTAGTTTAAGGTTAATTAAGAGGAATTAATTTGACTATGACCGAAAAGTTTTAGTCGTCTTTGACTCCCTCATTTTCCCCAGAGATATCCGGCTCTGTTTCTCCCCCAAAACAAACATCTAAATAACTTTCTTGGAGAGAATTAATAACTCTTTCCAATTCGTCGATAAGGCCCCACTCCGTCGGTATTTCTGAGCTTTTCAACAAGCTGAGATAGAGAAGCTATTGTCTCTTGTTTTATTTGCGTAAACAATACGCAAATTTGTTAATTTTGTCCAAAGTCCAATCCAAGGGTCTAGCCAAAACAATTCTAGTAGAGACAGTGATGATTCAATTACTGAATCTCTAAGGGCATCCGCCCAGATAGTAAGGCTTTGGTTGAAGACTCACCTGCTTTTTTCAACTGTTGCGTTAGTTGCAGATTCAACACGACTAAAGCCAGGGATTGACCAACGAGGGCGAATAATACTGACGTTCCCGCCGCATATTCGATGCTAGCCCAAGGAAACGCCGAAAATAGCCATACCGCAGGTTCTACTGATGGGGACATGGACAACACTTCCAGAATAATCGGCGGTAAGATAATCAGTCCACTAACCACCGTTGCTGCCCAAACCGCCCGCTTTGGTGTTTTCATCAACAGCACAAGCTGTCCAATTGAAGCATAGAAAACAATGAGACTGACCGTAACGAACACAGCCAAAATCGCGGGTGTCTTGTATTCACTGGGCGACCACAGCAGAATCCATGGCAGTAAAATAGCAGACGCGATCGCTAAATTCAAGAAAATCGCCACAGGAGCAGGACTGGTTTTGCCCCAGATTAAGTCTGCCATAATTCCAGCCTTGCGGGACGAGCGTTTGGCATGGCGGTAACGCGCCCAATCTTGCATCGTCTGGCGATGGGGACTCAACGCTGCTATTAACCCTAAAAACAGGATCAAATTAAACACCAGCAGGATTTCCAGATTCTCAAACAATCCTTCGGCATACGTTCTCCAATTTGTCACCTGAGGATTTAGGGCAAATCCAAGAATCATCACTTCCAAGCAAGCTGTTAACCGATAACTTTGTCGCTTACTCAATAAGGTAGCCGTAGGGTTGTGAAAATTTCGATTTAATCCCTGCCAAATCCAGTAACTCCATAAACCCGCATTGAGAATAGCAAATCCCGCCATCATCCAGATTGTCTTTCCGATGGGGAGATAAAACCAACCCAAGTCCCAAAAATCACCGTTTGGATACGTATTAACGACATCTATAGAACTCGAATTAATCAGGTACGGTAACAAAATTGCCGGATTAAATAAGGTCAGCAAATCGGTAGGATAATGAGTCATACCCCCGTCAATAACGCTGGTGCTAATCGATAGGAATAGGAGAATTGCGCCACCTCCCAACCACGCTTGAAAACCGCCCAACCCATTACCGACTAAGCCAAATAGTAGCGCCCCACTGAAAAAGAATAGGCAACTGACACCCAGAACCGTGTAGAAGGCTAAAATCTGACTCAAACCAATGTGACCAGCCAAACCCGCCACCAGATGCAAGGGCAAGGCTAGGGCAGCGACTAGGTAAAGTAACAGGGGGACTCCCAATAATTTGCCGCCTAAAATACTCAGCGTTGAACCCGGAGTCAGCCGTAGAAAATTCAGAGTACCCCGACGTTCTTCCTGAGACAAATCACTAATCAGCATATACGTGCCAACGACTAACAGGGCAAAAATCCCGATTAGGCTGAGTCCCCAAAATACATCCTGCCACCAGAATGACCAATTGATCACAAATCCACCAAAACCATCAGATAGACAGGTTGGAATCGTAGAATATTCCTCAGTTGAACCTGTACAATAACGGTTGTAAACCATCATGCTATCTTTAGCCACGGGTAATTGACCCGCGAAAACCATCAGCAACAGTAACTGTCCCAGGAAAGACATGGTGACGGCAATTAAAATATTGCGGGGTTTAAGCCGTCCTTTGATTTCCCGAAATAACTGGGGATTCAATTCGCCCAGTTGGTTAACTAAATTCAGTGCCATCGTAATCTCAGTCTCCGTAGGTAAAAGCTTATAGTGTTCTAACTCGATAAGTTTTGTGCGTCCTCCAGTTGGTTCCCGATGAGCGAATACTCAAAAACTCATCACTACAATTCGTTCTTCTCCTCCTCACCAATCACCTCTTCCCCAATCCCCAATCCCCAATCCCCATTTTCCCGACAAAATTCAAAAATTGAAACATTGATTCCGGTCAGGGGGGTCAATTAGCCGTTATGATAAGAGACTGCCTGGTCAGTCTAATGGTTCAGGTGTCCACGTTTTGAAATTGTCCCCAAGCAAGATTACACGATAAGTTATGGCACAGCAGCACTACCGCATTACCCTTTTGCCCGGTGATGGCATCGGTCCAGAAATTATGGCAGTCGCGGTAGATGTGTTAAAGGTGATTGGCGAACAGTTCGACCTGAGCTTTGAATTTACTGAAGCCTTAATCGGAGGGGAGGCAATTGATGCTACTGGGGAACCCCTACCGACTGACACCCTGGAAAAATGCCGCCATAGCGACGCTGTTTTACTGGCTGCCATCGGCGGTTATCAATGGGATAACCTGCCGCGCCATCAACGCCCGGAAACGGGTTTGTTGGGATTACGAGCAGGATTGGGTTTATTTGCCAATTTACGACCTGCCACCATATTACCCCAACTCATTGATGCCTCAACCTTGAAACGGGAGGTGGTTGACGGGGTGGATATTATGGTGGTGCGAGAATTGACAGGTGGGGTTTATTTTGGTCAGCCGAAGGGTATCTTTACCACTGAAACCGGAGAAAAGCGTGGTGTAAATACGATGGCGTATACAGAAGCCGAAATTGACCGAATTGGACGAGTGGCATTTGAAACCGCTCGCAAACGCCAGGGTAAACTCTGTTCGGTTGATAAAGCTAATGTTCTCGAGGTATCTCAATTATGGCGCGATCGCATCACTCAATTAACGACTGAGTATCCGGATGTGGAGTTATCTCATCTGTATGTTGACAATGCTGCCATGCAGTTAGTCAGGGCACCTAAGCAGTTTGATACGATTGTCACAGGCAATTTATTCGGAGATGTGCTTTCCGACGCCGCCGCGATGCTCACCGGGAGTATTGGCATGTTACCATCTGCCAGTTTAGGGGAAAAAAGACCCGGCGTTTTTGAACCCGTTCACGGTTCCGCGCCGGATATTGCTGGACAAAATAAGGCAAATCCCTTGGCTCAAGTCTTGAGTACGGCGATGATGCTACGCTATGGATTGAATCAACCAACGGCGGCTGACCAAATTGAGCAAGCCGTTTTTAAAGTTTTAGAGAAAGGTAACCGTACAGGGGATATTATGTCAGCAGGAATGACGCTTGTCGGTTGCCAGGAGATGGGAAATGCTTTGATTGAGATCCTCAAACAGCCATAAGTTAAATCAAACAGGAGCGCAGCTACAAGTAATGCAACGAAACGTCCGGCAAGAATCAAGTTGGTGAATTAAACAGTAGGGTTAGGCGGGTGGTATATACATCACAACAATGGCAAGGAGAGTATCAAGAAACTCAGACGGGGCTACCGATGTTGTTAGACCCGGGTCTCCTCAGAGCCGCTCGGCAGATATACCATACCTACTATGATGTTCATCCCCACCTGACCCAACGTCCGATGGGTGTGGCAATTGACCGATTTACTTATCGCGGTAAGTTGATTTTTCGGGCTAAACCGATTCTTTTACCTCAAGAGTGTTTTGTACCACTGAGTCAGCTTGAGGCGGAAATTTATTAGTCATTGGTCATTTGTCATTGGTCATTTGAGCCGAAAAGACGTTTAGCAACTTTTGGAACTCAATACAGAACAGCAACCCTTAAGGTTAAAGTAAGTGGAATTAGATGCCGAGTTAGCGTTTAAATTAGACAGTATGGGGTTAGTGCAGTTACAGGGAAATGAAGCGATTCCGAGGTGCGATTTGTATCGGAATTATTTCCGCGATCGCTTGGGGGATTCAATCGTTCGTACTTCACCCTCATCCCCTAACCCCTTCTCCCATCAAGGGAGAAAGGGAACTCAAGCGTTTCATCATCAACGTAGGGTGCGTTAAGCGCTTATTCAGTGTAAATTGTGAGGATTAAATGAGTTAGCGCCGTAACGCACCAATTTGGGGAAAGAATCAAAGGTGGTTCTTTACGCTACAGGTACACTTACAGCAGATTGCAGGTAAATGAAGTACACCTAAACATTGATACTCATTGATCAGGGGAACAATACTGTACCTCACGAACTTGCAATACGCTGTAACTGTTTGCAAAATGACTCCAAAGCCAGCTATACCAGAATTTTATGCCTTAGTACCCTAAGTTAACTCGAACTAACACCAAAACCTTGCGTAGTAAGATTTTGGGTGTTGTCTGAGGCAATTTAGCATAACAGGTATGGAAGAGCCACCAGAATGCACCAATTCTGGGAGAAATTGACGCTCCCATCGCTAAAAGCGAGGGATTCTCAGTTCCTTGAGTGAATTTACCAAGACTAAGTTTCCTTGTTCTTGGCAGAGATTCTTCTCTCCCTGAGCGTTAATTTCTGTCCGCCCGACAGTATTTGTATTGCCTTAGCTAGGATATTTATAGCTGCATTCTCATCCCTATCTAGAATTGTCCCGCAGCTACAAACATGAGTCCTAACCGATAGCGATTTTTTGACTCTTTGACCACAATTTGAGCAGTCTTGGGAAGTATAGTTAGGAGCGACAGCTACCACTTGCTTCCCAAACAGTTGAGCAAAATATTCAACCCATTCTCGAAACTGAGTCCAACCAGCGTCAGATATCGACTTCGCCAAACAGTGGTTTTTTACCATGTTTCTGACACTTAAATCTTCGTAGGCTATCAAATCGTTAGATTGACACACGCACCGTGCTAGTTTTACCGCATGGTCTTTACGTTGCCTTGAAATCTTTAAGTGTTTCTTCCCAAGTTTAAGCCGATTCTTGTGATATCTCTTCGACTGCGGCTGACCTCTATTGTGTTTTCTAGAGAGGTTTTTTTGTAGACGTTTTAAAGCCTTCTCACTTTTCCTTAGATATCTTGGATTCTCTATTTGATTCCCAACGTAATCCGTATAGAAGTGATTAAGCCCCACATCTAATCCAATTTCTTTGCCTGTAAACTCAACAGATTCTTGACGCTCGATATCAATACAGAATTGAGCGTAATACCCATCGGCTCTACGCACCAAACGTACTCGCTTAATTTGTTCGCTTTGGTAGTAGCTTAAATCTCTTGAACCTACAAGCTTGAGTTTACCTATTCGAGTTCCATCGGTAATAGTAATAGTCTTTTTGTCTTGAGAAATCTTCCAGCCGCTAGTCTTATACTCAACCGAACGACTAAACTTCTTAAACTTTGGATATCCTTTTTTCCCAAGAACTTTCTTTTTACAGTTTCCCAAGAATCGACTGATGCTAGCCCAGGCTCTTTCAGCCATTGACTGCCGAGCCATTGAGTTTAATTCAGCTACAAAGGGGTATTCAGAATTGTCGGCTAAGACTTTGCAGTACTTGTTGAGAGAAAAGCGATTAACTTTCTCTTCGGAAGGTGCATCCATCCAGTAACGTAAGCATTTATTCCGGATGAATTGCCCTGTACGTATCGCTTCATCTATTGCCGAAAACTGGTGTTTATAACCTTTGAGCTTAAACTCGTAGACTAGCATTTATCGACCTTTAAATACTGCTAGACTAATCATAGTTATTTATCCGTACAAATGTCAACCACAAAAACACATAACTACAACAGCAGCCGTAGAGCTGTATACAACCTCACCGTACATCTATTTTTTGTGACAAAATACCGACGCCAGGTACTTAGTGAAACTAGGATACACAGATTAAACGAGGTATTTAGCTCCGCTGCCCAAAAATGGGATTCTAATCTTATTGAATTTAACGGGGAGTCTGACCATGTTCATTTGTTGCTTAGTTATCCTCCCCACAAGCTGTTGAGTAATCTTATCGCTAATTTAAAAGCCACAGCATCTAAGACACTGTGGCGTGAATTTGAATCTGAACTAGCTAAAATTTATAGAAAACGTGTCCTTTGGACAGGTTCCTATTTTGTCGCCAGTTGTGGTGGTTTTACTATTGAGCAACTTAAAGTCTACGTTCAAAACCAAGATTGTCCGGATTCATCCCGTCACTAAAAGTGAGGGTCTTCTCCGGACGTTAAGATAAAGGTGGTGCGTTACGCTACGCTAACGACACCCTACGGAATTACCAGATATACACCGTTTCGGGGGATTTGAGGATGAGTACCGCATCCCATCCAGACTACAGCTATCAAGTCGGCGGGAGTCTTAAACAGGATGATCCCACCTATGTAGTGCGTCAAGCGGATCAGGATTTCTATGAGGCGTTAAAAGCAGGCGAATTTTGCTATGTTCTCAATTCCCGCCAAATGGGTAAATCTAGCTTACGGGTGCAAACCATGCGGCGATTGCAAGCTGAGGGTGTTGCTTGTGGTGTGATTGATATTACCGCTATTGGGAGTCACAATATTGCCCCATCCGAGTGGTATCTGGGTTTAATTCGCCGACTGGCGCGGAGTTTGGGAATTAAGGTTAAGGTGATCAAGTGGTGGAATGAACGGGAGGGATTGTCCCCGACACAGCGTTTGGGTGAGTTTATCGAAACGGTACTGCTAACAGAGATTTCCCAACCGATTGTTATTTTTATTGATGAAATCGATATATCGAGAAGTCTTTAAAGGAAAAAAAATTAAGTAGTCTGGATGAGCAGTTTATTGCTGCTTGTAAAAAGAAGGCAATTGACCAGCAAATTGCGGTAGCAAAAAAGGAAGCGGAATTAGAACAGGAACGGACATATTTCGCTGAATCCAAATTTTGCCATTTTTAATATCTATATGAATGAAACAGTTGTAGACTCTTTTGAGTCCATCCTAACCGATATCTAGAAGCTGATAGTGGTCATGTTCTGTATCAAAAATGAGTTGACACTCTATTTCTGAATCTGACGGCTTTACATCTTCAGCGGTATGAGTATTTAATAGCTGGCGGACTAATGAGCGATATTTTTCTAATTTTTCCATTCACTGATTACCTCTTCAACAGGATCGTAAACAATTAATTTTACTTGATAAAGCTTAACTGCTTCTTTAATAAAAGTTTCTTGGAAAAATGTTCCAAATGTATCAAGAGGAACGGCAAGATAAAGTATTCTCTCTGATTCGGTCATTTGTAATGCCAAGCGATAGTTTAAGAATTGACCTAATGCGGCATGAAAATCTGTAATCACCGAAGTATTAAGAAAACTTTTTATTTCAACGGCTATTTTACGTTCTGCTTCCCACAATTTTTTTATTACAACTAAGCATAATAGTCCGCTTCGTAACAACATCTAACGTTTCTATCGTAGCTCCAAAGCCAAAACATTGTAGAGACGTTGCATGCAACGTCTGGAACAATCTGGACATAACTTCCCTTCAACCTTCCTGATCACTCTTTAAGAAATCACCCACGTACAATCGGATAAATTCTGCTGCTGCATCAGGATTGAGGCTATGAAGTGCTTCAGCAATCTGCACCACGGTTTCAGCAGTGGGATCTCTTTTCTCGTGATACCACTTGAAAATCATCGAACGATCAACTCCCAAGGTTACGGCTAGCTTGTTTTGACTGATGCCGTATGTGTCTAATGTTTGCCTGAGAGCTTGTCCCGCTTTTCCCATGCCTCTAATCGTGTCAGAGGATGGTGAGCAAGTAAATGTTGTCTTATGCGACCACATTTTGCTAGACTCAATGTAGTCTTAGTAGACCACATTTAATTAAACCAGGTGAACTCAAATGCAAGCGTACTTTGTGCCGAATGACAATCAATTGCCCTCAGCCGAGGTTTCTATTCAGGCTTCTACTGATCCCGTTTCCGGGAAAGAATTTATTAAGGTGATGGTTATCGGTTCCCGTAAAGGGATCAACAGCATTATCAAAACGCTGCATCGCTTACGGTTTGCCGATGTGAGGGAGTGGAGTCCACCGATTCCTTATGGTGCTTC
>NZ_JAVKBY010000227.1:0-22812 GCF_040222985.1 Coleofasciculus sp. F4-SAH-05 | reverse complement strand
CTTCGCCTTCAGCGTCTGGAGTCTCCGTTGTTTCCGGTTCATCAGTATCTTCGCCTTCAGCGTCTGGAGTCTCCGTTGTTTCCGGTTCATCAGTATCTTCGCCTTCAGCGTCTGGAGTCTCCGTTGTTTCCGGTTCTGATGTTGGTGAAGTGGTAGACGATTCAGCTTGGCGACTTAATGCTACACCTAATACTAAAGGACCGGGGCGATCGCCTTCTTGTTCGTTAAACTCCAACGGTTGTTGTTCTGGCGTATTTTCCGCCCAACTTTGGGGGTTTGTGATCACTAGAGGGGTTTCCTGAATCCCTTCTACAGGTTGCGTGTCCACGGGTTGCGCTAAGGGATAAATTGAAAAGCCAGTTCCAAAATCTTGGGTAATTGGATGATCGCCATACTGAGTCACCAAAGGGGTTGCTGGACCCAAACCCACTAACCTCCCTTGACCCGACGCATCAATCACAATCTGATTAGTCAACATCACTCCCCAATCAGAGAGTAAAGGTTCTAATCCGGGATTAGTATCGGGATCTATCATCACCAACAAACTCCCCCCATCAGCCAAATAGTCTTCTAACGCTTGCACTTCCGGTTCAAACAGCGCTCGTTTCGGTCCAGCGATTACGATTAAAGAAGCATCATCGGGAACGGCTGGCTGTTCAGCGAGATTCAGGGGTTCGACGGTGAAGTTTTTTGTCTCTAACGCACTTACAGCTTGAGATAATCCACCTTCGTCTGACGCTTCTAAAAGGCGTTCACCATGACCTTGGAGAAAATAGACCTTATCCGTGCGATCGCCAGTGATGCGTTCAATTGCATTGGTTAGTTGAACTTCCGATAACCGTTCCCCTTGGCTAATGGTTTGGACTAACTCGCGTTGATTCCCATACTCTAAATAAACCTCCCCTATATAATTTACATTAAACTTTTGGGCTAATTCAGGTTGTAGCTGGGGGTCAACAAACTCAAATTCTAAATTTGATCCATAGCGGCGGTAGTTTTCCAAAAGTTCTTGATCAGCGGGATTAGCAGGACTCTCAAACACCCAAACTTTCACCGATTGATCTAAATTTCTCACCACCTGCTGTGACTGGGGTGAAAGGGTAAATAGTTGATTTTCGGTTAAATCAATTTGTACCCCATAACGTACTCCTAAAAAGTTAATTAACCCGATAATCACAAACATAGCTAATGTCGCGATTATCGCATTTGTCCCCACCTGGGTAGAACGGCGTCCCCAAAAACCAGGAGCGATTTGATCCAGAAGTAGTAACCACAAGCCTATGATTAATAGCCCCGCAATTAGCAGCGCTAAGGATACAGGAGACCACTCACCCGCAACTTCTTGGGCGGTAATTCCCATAATTGTCAGGATCGGTCCGAACCAAAATAGATATTTTAAATGCGTCCACTTAATCGGCTTTGTTGTCATATCAAGATGAATGATACTGATTTAAAGTTGGTGGGCAATGCCCACCCTACGGTTTATCTTCGCGAGGATAACAAAGGACAAATGACCAATGACCAATGACCAATACATTAAGATCGCTGAAAGCGGAAAGCTTCAATAGACTGAGCGGTGAGGAATATGCCCAAAAAGATATAACTAGCAAATAAAATAAGACTACTGGTATCCAGAACACCCCGAACCAAATTGGTATAATTCTCCATCAACGATAAATAACCTAACGCTTCCCCAAAAGCACCACCGATAATATTAGCAATTAAATCAATTACCCAGAGGAACAATATCAAAACAAACGTGAGGAAAGCTGCCAGGATTGAACTATCGGTTAACGAGGAAATAAACATTCCCAGGGAAAGCACCGATGCGGCGAGTAAAATTAATCCAGCATGGGCTAATAACGGAACCCACGGTTGAATGGGTGGATTGGCGGCATTAAAGGCGATGACTTCATACAGGAGTAACGGTAGCACCATAATTGTAAAGAAGGTTAGCACGCCTAATAGTTTGCCCACGGCTACCGCCCAATTCGTCACTGGCGAAGTTGCTAGCAATTCTAACGTTCCCCGCTTCCGTTCCTCCGAATAGAGTCCCATCGAGAGAATGGGGAGAACGAATAAAATCAGAGAACCCATGACACTCAAAAACATATTCAAAAACTCATACGCCACATCCACAGGTGGTGTAGGCATTCCCAGTTGATCGCGTTGCGCGACTTGCTGAATAATCCCATCGGGACTTAATAGAATCCACACGAAAAAGAACCCCGACAATAGCCAGAAAAACCCAGCCACTATATAAGCCAAAGGTGAAGCAAAATAACCCTGCAATTCCTTGCGAAAAATTGCCACAATATTGCCAAAGAGTATACGCATTAACGATCTTCTCCTGATTGGGGAACGTCTGATTCAGGGACTTTTGATTCAGGGACTTGGGATTGAGAAACACTGGATTCAGGGACTTCTGATGGAGAATCAGAGATCGGCGATTCAGCTAAATTGTTCCCTGTCTCTATTTCCAGGTTCTCAGCCCTCCGTTCCTGAGTCGTCAGTTCTAAAAAGACATCTTCCAGGGTAGCGCGAGTGCGGCGCATTTCATGCAATCCGATCCCAGCACCTACGGTTACAGCCGCAATATCTCGTCCCGGATCAGTACCTGGTACTGTCACAATCCGAATTAAGGAGCGATTTGGGGGTAACTGTTGAGTGGGGACAATTTCGACTAAGCAGACTCCCTGCAACACTTGTAATAGCTTTTGCAGTTGAGTTGCATCCCCATCCACTTCTAACTCATAGCCCGCCCCTCCCGTCAATTGCGCCATCAAGTTTTCTGGGCTATTGGTGGCGACGATTTTACCTCGGTTGATAATGGCGACGCGACTACAGGTCATGCTCACCTCTGGCAGAATATGAGTAGACAGGATAATTGTATGTTCACCTGCAAGGCTTTTGATCAAGTTGCGGACATCAATTATTTGCCGAGGATCAAGTCCGACGGTGGGTTCATCTAGGATAATCGCCGGTGGATCATGGACGATCGCTTGAGCAATTCCGACTCGTTGACGAAATCCCTTGGAGAGTTTGCGGATCAAGACTTTGCGCTTTTCCACTAGGTTACAGCGTGCGATCGCCATCTTCACCCGCTTAGTGCGATCGCCTGCGGATACCCCTTTGAGACGAGCGACAAAGTACAAGAATCCCTCAACCGTCATTTCCGGGTAAAGGGGAGGGGTTTCCGGTAAATAGCCGATGCGTTGGCGCACCGCCAGAGAATTTTCATGGACATCATACCCAGCAATTCGGGCGGTGCCACTGGTGGCGGGTAAATATCCGGCTAAAATACGCATGGTGGTCGTTTTACCCGCACCATTTGGTCCGAGAAATCCCAGGATTTCCCCCGGTTCCACCTTAAAACTGACATCCTGAATAGCTGGAGTGACGCCATAGAGCTTGCTCAGACGATCCACTTCGATCATAAAGATTCCACTGGAGAGGATTGATATTTTTTTAGGCTAACGTTTATCAATCATACATAGTCCGACTACTGATCAACTGTAGGGGCGGGTTTAGGGAATCTGTAGGGGCGGGTTTAGGGACTAAATTCATCTATTCACCACTAACGGAATAACAAAACCCGCCCTCCCCACCACTAACGGAACAACAAAACCCACCAGATTGCTAACCGCGATCGCACCTCAAAAATGTTGGGGTGAAAGGGTGGCGCATTTTGGTGAGCAAGTTTCGGTTTGAGAGAATCGGGCATGGCAATGCCATGCCCCTACATCAGGGATAATTGACGGGGTAGGGGCACGATATTATCGTGCCCTAATCTAGCGAAATTTAAGATCCACGCCAGCCCTCACCCCCAGCCCCTCTCCCAACCCCCCTCGTTCCCCCCTACAAGAGGGGGGATGACAGAGGATGCTTCGCTTTTTTTGCACGGGAGAGGGGAGCAAGAGGGGAGCAAGAAAATCCGATCCCCCAATCCTAACTGTAGGTTAACAGCCGCTAATTTTAATTGAGGCAGATGATTGTCCGGTGTAGAGACGCGCCATGGCGCGTCTCTACCGATTTGATGCTGTTGATGGGCATAAACCGCTAAAACAAAGGAGACATTTGCCGCTAAATCTGGCGCTAACGTCTCCCCTCGTTCCTGCAATTCCTGTCGCGCTAATACTAATTCCTGATACGCTTGGGGATGAGTACCGCTAAACCTTGACCAATCCGTTGTCACCAAAGCCGCCTCGAATACCGCCTCAGTCTCCCGCCACAGCCGTGCGAGTAATTCTTCTGTGGATACCCGAAAACCAATCAGCGTCGCCCAATTATAGAAATCCGGCGCAATCCGAATTATATTTCGCAACACATCATCCGTCACCCAGATAAACACTGGAAAGACAAACGACTTGCCAAACTCATCCCGCATCTGATTACTCGCCGACAGCAAACCGGGCAAATCCTGCACCTGTTCCAATCCCACCACCATCAACGCCGAGGTTTCGCGATACGTTCCTTCGGAACACGCTGCGCGATCGCCAAATTCTGTTTTAATTTTGGTATACAGCCTTTGCTCGTCCGCCGCCAGCCGCAACACCTGAAACGCCACCGGAGAATCCCGGCGCAACCGTTCCAGCATTTCCTCCCGCAACCTGGCATAATTGCAGCGCACCAGAACCAGGGAGAATCGGCGTCTACTGACAAACCGCATTACCCGGATTAAAGACTGCAACGCGCGATCGTTTTCAGCAGCGATAGATTCAGGATGATCAGAATGAGTCATAACTGAGACGAAACATAGACCGAGTGCGATCGCATACCGCTCAATTTAATTGTAGGGTAGGTAGGGGAGAGGGGAGTAAGAGAATCCGGTTCCCCTTCTCCCATGCAACAAAAGCGAAGCATCCTCTGTCATCCCTCCTCGCAGGGGGGAACGAGGGGGGTGAGAGAAGGGGTTAGGGGATGAGGGGGAAAATGTCAAGGAGTAGATAGACACAGCTTAAAACCTTGCCAGCAACCCTACTCAATCGCCTGTTGTAGGATTACTTTATTCACCGAAGCCTCAAAAGTTTCCAGGGATGCAAGATTCGTCGCCAATAATTCCTCTACCATAGCCGCCACCTTCCCAGAGACAAGATCACGCCAAGCCTGACGCTGTAGGGAATGTCCATCTTGCTTACACCATTGTGCGATCGCCTCCGATAAATCTTCTATCGTATTGGGTAACGGTTCAATCAACTCAGCCAACTCAGCCAAGTCTTGCGGCGAAAAGAGCGATCGTTGATCCTGTAACAATTCAATAAACGCCACAACATTTTGTTCAGCAAATAACTGTGTGGCTGGTTGAACCACTTCCCCAGGCAAATCCAATCCTTCAGCAATCATCTCCACACTCAAACCCAACTGCATTAGGCGGTGTATGGCTTTTAACTTAGCTTTTTGTTCACCTTCTGCAAACCCTTCTTGCTTCGCTTCTTGATAAACCTTGGTTTGTTTGAGTTCACTTAACCCGAACATAGCTTGTATCTCCTCTCGGCTTTTTTGCGGTAATTTGTAAACGATGATTGTCTCGATTAAATCAATCAGATTCCGTTTGGTCGTCTCATCGGTTATCTGAACTTGGGCTTGTTCAATCAAGCGCCTTGCTTGTTCTGGGGATTGGTTGATCAGTTCAAAGAAGATACTGGGGAACCCTTTAAACAAGCGATAAAAAATGGTGTCGGTTTTCACGCACTCCTTAGGCTTTCTCTCACACAGTTGACAACTGATACTGTGTCACCCCAGAGGCGAAAAATTCCTATCAAAAATATATTGACAAATCAAACAAATTATGAATTGAATAGGGCAGACGACCTAATCGCACCTGTGGATGTAGCTGACTTTTCACGGGAAGTCTACAAACTATTGTAGAGACGCGCCATGGCGCGTCGGGGCGGGTTTAGTTACATCTGGGTGCAACCGAAAAGATAGTCGTGAAACCCGCCCCTACACAATTCACACTCACGTTGCACCAGATACCGTGAAAAGTCAGGTGGATGTAGGGGCGACCCGCCTGCATCAATTAACAGACCACTCCACTCAATTAGGTCGGGTCGCCCTTTATTCAATAATTAGGTGGACTCGCTTCGCGAGAAGCAAGCTACGTCATTCGTCATTTGTCCTTTGTAAAAGTTTGAGTCTTTTGGGCAAAACAAGCATGGGCGTACTGTTTTCTTTTGTCCGACTACTTACAACAAAAACGCTGAAACTTTTCCGTTTCCCTTAAAACTGGATTCACCGCAAACCATCGCCCTTGTTCATCTTGATATTCAAACACAAACAAACTCCGTAAAAGGGTATCATGTCCCTCCTCCCCACTCACATTTTGTTGTTTCACCACGTCTGCTAGTAATTCCCATTCATTATCAGTAATTGCCGAGACTAAACGATCCCGATAGTTACGAATCGCACGTTCTATTGTATTTCGTGATAAGGGTGTATCTTCTTCTTGGAGACAGGTATAAATTATCCCCAAGAAGTTTCGCACATGACCGCCACTAATGCGACATAAACGGTCTAAGATTTCTGGACTATCAAATACCACGATCTACAAATAAGTATTCCGGTTGCGTGCGTCCACCCTCATTACGTCGATCTTCCACCCGATCCAAATTATCAACAATTACCACTAATCCTTTCTTCCCTTGGCGTTGCAACTCTTGATTTGCCCGTGCCAAGATTTCTTCATTTAACGACTCTAAAATCCCACTGGTGCGCGGTTCTAGATACTGACGTAAACGACTTCGTAAACTAGGGCTGGCTTTCGTTTTAGCGGTAATTTTGCCCAATTTCATCGGTAAGGGCAAATTGGCTTCGGCAGATAATTCCAGTGGTGTCTGCAAAAAATCAACCATTTCTTGCCAGCGATCGGCAAAATACCTCGGTTTAAGCTGAATTCCTACTTCTGCCAAGCTTTCCGTCACCTGACGGATAATTGCCAATAAAATATCACTAATATCCACATCTGCCATATCCAAGTCTTGGGTAGACTCAAAATAGACGACATGAAAGCCTTGTGCCTCTAAGTCAGCTTGTAACCGCCGTAACTCTGTAGACTTGCCACAGCCAATATGTCCCGTAAACAGTTGACAAGTCGGTTGATTAAGACGCGATCTTAAAACAATCGTCCGTTGCAATGCCTCAATAATCTTACCGCCCCGAACTGAGGCAAAATCAATATAATACTGACGATCTTCAGGATTCGCGATCGCGAGGGTTTTACTCGGATCACAGGCGTCAAAGAATCTCAAAAAATCTAATTCCATCAGGGATTAAAATTAAAGGCTCAAACAAGGAAAGCTAACCGAATGAAGGGCTAAAGCCCTGACTACGAACTATGAAATGTATCAGCGATAATCTTGAGCAAAATGGATCAGGGTTTGTCGATAAAACTCTGGCATTCCGGTATCAAAATATTGTCCCTTGACCCAATATCCGATCAATCCCTCCTCTTGGCGTAATGTATCAAGACTTGTGGTTAACTGAAATTCACCCTTATATCGTTGATTCTGATTAATACTGTCAGCCAGAATATCAAAGATTTTCGGCTTGAGGACATATATGCCAAAAATCCCTAAAAACTTATCCTCCGCCATCCCCTCCACACGTAAGTGCGATCGCGCATAGTCCAGATCCGGTTTTTCACAGACTTGTGTCACCGTTAAAATAGAATTCATCTCCTGCCAAACCCCAGTCACACAACCGGCTTTATGGATAATATCGGCAGACATTTCTGTCAAACCAATCACACTTTGACCCGTTTTTTCATAAATTTCTAGCACCTGACGAGTACAAGGAATTTCGGTATCTGAAGTATAAACATGATCGCCAAGTAACAGCAAAAAAGGCTCTTGATTCACCCAATCCTTGGCACAGAATACCGCATGACCATAGCCTTCTTGCTCATCCTGGGTTAAAATAGTAATCCGCTCTCCTAACTCTTGCAGATACTGACAATAGTCCTGATTTGAACCAGAGAGTTTGTCCCAGAGTTCCTGTTTCGGGGGAGTTTTAAAGAACGCCTCAAAAATTGCGCGATCGCTCGGTTGCACCACAATCCCAATTTCTTCGATACCGCCACGCCTTGCTTCCTCCACAATCGCCAAAATCACTGGCTTCGTCCGCCCATCGCGATCGATAATTGGAAATAGTTCTTTTTTCACCACCTTTGTAGCTGGAAACAGGCGAGTACCAAATCCGGCGGCGGGAATTACGGCTTTACGAACAATCTGGCTGGACATGATCTAAATTATGAATCAAGATAAGACAATCTATTTAAAAAATTAGTTTTAATCCTTGACAATGCCATTGACAACCACAAACGCACTCAAAGAATGGGCGGTTGCCGTTGATGCCTTAGAACAGGGTAAGACGATTATGCTACTGCGTAAAGGCGGCATTCGGGAAGAAAACAATCGCTTCCACGTCACTTACAATCCGGTTTTACTTTATCCTACCTACGAACATCAACAGCCTCATTTACTCAAACCCGATTATGCCTCTCAGGTAACACCTGTTGCCTCAGGTTGGCATCCACAAACGGTACAGATTGGCAGTTGGGCAACCATTACTGATATCTTTCAAATCAGCACTCAAGCCGCAGTAGACGCCCTGCTACCCTACCACATCTGGAACGAACAATTTGCCAGTGGGCGTTTTAAATGGAAGCCACGTCAACCGTTATATGTCCTCCTACTACGAATCTACAAGCTCCCCTCGGTTCAACGTCTACCCTATCGTTCTGAATACGGCGGCTGTCGTTCTTGGATTAATGTAGCTGAACCCATTTCTCTAGAAGGTGCTGTACCCGTTGTTAATGATGCCAACTATAGCCAGCAAACGGCACAAATCCGTCAGATTCTGGAGTCAGGGTGTAGGGTGTAGCTATGAAATTGTTGAAGAGGCTCAAAAACCTAATAGTTCGTAGTAGGGGCTTTAGCCCCTAATTTCTTATGTTTTTTTGGTTTATGGCTAATCTACCCAATTAGGTGTGCCACGAAATAGGCTGATTGAGAATAGTGCAAGATGTGAGTCAATGAACAATCAACACTGAACAATCAACCCAAAACACGCATTAGCTCAAAATCCGTAGCTCCACCGAGCGCGATGCCCTCTCACATCAATATGGGTAAAAGAGCTAGCACTGGCTAATCCACCCCGACTTCCCCACCAGGATTCTAGGCGCTGATTAACTTGGGGTGGAGAGATTCCTTGAACCACAAAATCCACAGCATCACCAACTAAATGCCTGGATTTTGTTGCCCCTCCGACTTTACGATTAGTTACTGGATCACGATACCAAGAATTTATGGTAATCGGACGAGCGCCCAAATATTCTCTGACTTCTTCCATCACATGAGCCACTCTCAAAATTCCCTCAACCACCTCATTATTAACGGGAATCCTTGAGCCATTCATTGTCGCTTCCGCCCAACTAAAGTGTCCACCTTCGAGAATTGGATTTCCCAGATAGACTGTTCCTAATTTGGGTACGGTGATGGGACGTCCTTTATTAGAGGAAGCAATTTTAGTTTCGGGTTCTTCTGCTTTATCGCTGGGGCGATTATTCGGTTCCGTTCCCTGAATTTCGATATGTTCTTTGAAAACATACCAATCACTCTGATTATTCTGCCCTAACAAAACCCCATCCGGTAACAGGACTTTGACGTGTCCTCCCTCAGAGGGATCATCCTCAATAATTTCCAGGCGAGTACCCCCTTTTACCGTGATTTTTTCTTCTGGCTTCAGCCGAAATGATTGATCTGGTCGCGCTTTAAATACTGTATCGGATAAGACCTTGATTGTAATGCCTGTTCCTGGTTTAGGGATATCAATGATTTTCTGGGACTGGAGATAGTAAACAATCGCCGCTGCGCCAATGCTGTTAGATGGATGCTTCAGAACAGTGGTACCACCCCAAACCCACTCGGATTCATCTCCAACTCCATGTCTAAATCCATTCCACAAGTCAAACCCCCACAGATAAGCACCGAGGGTGCGAGTTCGGGCTTTATGGAACTCCTTAGCCAATAAAATTTCTGTCACTTTTTTCACAAATAAGTCAGGTTCGCGGAGGTTCCACTCACTGTAGTGAAGAACCGCTGCAAACCACCACGGAATGCCTGTCGCTTGTTCAACGGTTTCATAGTGTTGTCGCAGATCCTTCATTCGCTCAACAATTTGCTGAACTTCGGATTCTTTCTCTTTTTGTAAGTTACAGGTCAGGAAGGCTTTTTCGTAGTCAGGTAAGAGTGTCTTGAGGCGAAAGTCCATAGTTTTGTTTAGCCCTTTTGGAACAATTAACTCTAGTTAATATTTTACTCTGCTCTAATTGAGTCTGGTACGGTTTCGGGGGGTAAACGTCCCTTTTTATGAGGATTTCAGCGTTTTTAAAGGGATGATGAATTTACGCCCTACAGCAAGCTGTCATGCTTTTGATTTGATAGGTAAGGCTGAGGCGAAAGTAGACGGAGAAAGGTTTTGAGAGCTATCTGCAAAACTTAATACAGTGCGGTTTTCTTTTGTCCGACTACTTATCACTCCTTTTTTGTCAGACTAACGCTGAAAAATGACCCCGTTATCACTATTCTTTTTTTAAAGCTCCTAGTCCCCACAAACAGATACCATATATACCTAAATAAGCCCAAAGTTCTAATTCACCACTAACGAGCAACCAAGTCATCACTAAAGGAAACGTTATGGCTAGCATGATCACGGCAGTATCATAGTCTAAATTCATTGCTTTTATGTGGATACACCATGCTATTTTTGGCGTCTAAATTGCTAATACTAATGTAGCAATACTAATATAGCTTACGGTTTTCCTTGGTGTCAGAAGATTGGGTCGAGGGTGGAGGGTGTGGGAAAAATCTCCTGATGGGATGACAAGCAACTTGAACTCTAGTTGAAAGCTGTCATGCATTTAAATTGGGTATTAGTAGCGAGCTTTCTGGCTCACATTGAACGTGATTTCGTCATTATTGACATTCAGGTTTAAATGCCGAACAGCTTAGCTTACACTAATTTCTGAATTTGTTCTGGGGTGATCTGCTCAACATTGCTAAAAACTTGAGCCGCCCCTGCTTTTTTTAAGGTTTGTTGATAAGCCTCACGGCGTTCTGATGTTTCCTGAACATGGGGCGGGAGAACACCAACACCAACCCAGGTTCTGTCTGGATGAAGAGTTTTGGCTGCTTTAACCGTGTACATATCTGCCACAGTATCTCCTACATAGATGGTAGGCAATGGTTGCTCAATTTGGTGCTGTTGCTGAAGCTGGTTAATTACTGCCAATAATCCTGTCGGATCAGGTTTACCGGGGGCATCTTCCATCGCCACGAGTACGGGGGCTGGCAAACCGAGACGTGTTGAAAGAGCATAAAGTGCTTCATTTCGCGTTGCCCCACTAAAAAAGCCCCATAAAATATCGGCTGAGGTTAGATATTCGAGATACTTGGGTTCGAGGAGTAATGGTTCATCACAGATGTATCCTGTCCAATGATTTGGATCAGCGCCTCGGTAGCGAGCATTAAAAAAGGTAATTAGGTTATCATAATCTAGGGCAACCTGCGATCGCGCCTGACCTTGCTGCTCAAAGTGGCGATAGATGAGCTCTCGTGAGGCTTCCCAATCGTTGTTCCATAAGCCTTCGGATTTGAGGTGGTCAATCTCAACAGAAGACGGGCGATACACGCCAGCGGTAAAATGCTCGACTGTATCCGCGATCGCTCTCCGGTACGATCCACTCACATCCCGGATGACACCATCAATATCGAAAACGACAATCGCTAGTCTAGACCTTGATTTTGTTCTTGATTTTAAATTTGTCAATGTAAATACTCCCACGACTAACTCAGTTGCTTAAGCCGTGCAGTTTTATCCCCCGGATAAATCACGAGGGCTTTCACCAACGCTATCCTGTAGAATGATTGATTGTACATTAAGTATAAGATACCCGATCTATTGTTGGAGGTCTGTTTGTCTAAATTTATCTTAAAAGTTCTCTGGTTAGAAGAGAATGTGGCACTCGCCGTCGATCAAGTCGTGGGTAAAGGAACTAGCCCGCTGACATCCTACTTTTTCTGGCCCCGAAACGATGCTTGGGAACAAATCAAAAACGAACTGGAAGCCAAACATTGGATTAACGAAATGGATCGCGTTGAGTTGCTCAACCAAGCCACTGAAGTGATTAACTACTGGCAAGAAGAAGGAAAAAATCGTCCCATGAATGAAGCTCAGACAAAATTTCCAGAAGTCACCTTTACAGGTAGCGCCTAGAGTGTCGGTTCAGTCATAGTTCGTAGAGACGTTCCGGCGGAACGTCTCTACAACAGGGATAATTTTGTCGTTTGTGTTACAGTTTTTGAGAAATTCCGGCATCGATTTCGATTACCCGACTAGTAGAGACGCAGCATGCTACGTCTCTACATAACATCAAACCATACCACCCGCCGCTTGAAAGCGAGCTCTTGCTCTCTTTAAAGCTTGCGTGGCTTGAATTTTTTCTTGCCGATTCTCACTGGTTTGGACTTGGTTGAGACGTTCTTGGGCTTGAGAGAAAGCTTCTCGTGCGGCTTCCTTATCAATCGTCTCTCCCTGTTCTGCCCCATTAACCAGAATGGTTACTTCATCATTTTCAACTTCGGCAAATCCGCCCATCAGGGCAATGGGTATCCAGTCTTTACCCGGACGAACTCGCATCACACCAATATCCAGTGCTGACAACAGGGGGGCGTGACCTTTCAATATACCCAGTTGACCCGTCGTGCTGGGCAAAATTACTTCTTCAGCCTCAGAATCCCAGACAATTTTGTCGGGAGAAACAACTCGAACAGTTAAGCTCATAATGTGTTATTAGTCTTTTGTCATACTCAAGGAAGCGCTAATCAAGCTACCTCATGGGTCATTAGTCATCAGCTTAGAACAGCCTCATGACTAATGACTCAAAACTCATAAGGGATTACCCTTTCATCTTCTCAGCTTTAGCGATCACTTGATCAATATCACCGACCAGGTAGAATGCCTGTTCGGGCAGGTCGTCCAATTCTCCATTCAGAATCATTTGGAATCCCTTAATCGTTTTGTCAAGAGAAACGTACTGACCGGCTAAACCTGTAAATACTTCCGCCACAAAGAAGGGCTGAGACAAGAAACGCTCAATCTTCCGCGCCCGCGCCACCGTCAGACGGTCATCTTCCGACAATTCATCTAAACCCAGAATTGCAATAATATCCTGGAGTTCCTTGTAGCGCTGTAGGGTTGACTGAACCGCACGCGCTGTTTGGTAATGCTCTTCACCCACAATATTGGGTTGGAGCATCGTTGACGTTGAATCAAGGGGGTCTACAGCGGGGTAGATTCCCTTGGATGCTAAAGCACGAGACAATACAGTTGTCGCATCCAGGTGAGCAAAGGTGGTTGCTGGTGCGGGGTCGGTTAAGTCGTCGGCTGGGACATAGACCGCTTGAATCGAGGTAATTGATCCTTCTTTGGTTGAAGTAATCCGCTCTTGCAGTTGACCCATTTCTGTAGCCAATGTGGGCTGATATCCCACAGCCGAAGGCATCCGACCCAGGAGTGCAGATACTTCTGAACCCGCTTGCACAAACCGGAAGATGTTATCGATGAACAGTAGCACGTCTTGCTTGTTGACATCACGGAAATGTTCCGCCATCGTCAGCGCCGCCAGACCGACCCGCATCCGGGCACCGGGGGGTTCGTTCATCTGACCGTAGACTAGCGCTACTTTAGACTGGCTGAGATCTTCTTCGTTGATAACCTTTGACTCTTTAAATTCGTTGTAAAGGTCATTTCCTTCGCGGGTGCGTTCGCCCACACCACCAAAAACTGATACACCACCGTGAGCTTTAGCAATGTTGTTGATCAGTTCTTGAATGATAACGGTTTTACCAACACCCGCTCCACCAAACAACCCAACTTTACCTCCGCGACGGTAGGGCGCCAGCAAGTCTACAACCTTAATCCCCGTTTCAAAAATCGACGGTTTGGTTTCCAGTTCGGTGAATTTAGGAGCCGAACGGTGAATGGGGGAGCGCTCTTCGGTATTGACCGGACCCAATTCATCGACAGGCTCACCTAACACATTGAAAATTCGTCCCAGGGTAGCACCGCCGACGGGAACACTAATGGCGGTGCCAGTGTCTACGGCTTCCATCCCTCGAACTAAACCGTCCGTACCACTCATGGCAACGGCTCGGACTTGGTTATCACCGAGTAACTGCTGCACTTCGCAGGTTACGGCAACATCCTGTCCTGCTGCATTCTTACCTTCAATTCTCAAAGCATTGTAAATCCGGGGCATTTTGCCGCCAGGAAACTCAACATCGACAACAGGTCCGATGATTTGAGTAATAACGCCGGTGTTTGTTTTTTCTGTGGTGGCTACCATGCTTGCGTCTATTATATTCTGGGATAACGAGCGTGCTTCTGACTTCATAAAGCACTCAGGTGACAAAGGGCTTGCTATTTCTAGAAGCCCACACTATACTCCATCGAGTCAGTGTGTGGAGTTGTCACAGCTTAAGAGCTTAACAATACCGCTCTCTAGATTACCACTTATGGGTATCGCAAACCTAGTAGCCCGTGAGGAATTAGCTAATCACATTCAGTGTTTTTGTAAGTGAACTTGTTGTTTGCGTCTAAGCATTGTCCGAATCCCTAAGGTTGCCACTCCCAGCAGCCCGAGTAATCCGGATGGTTCTGGCACACTCTGGGGTTCTGGGTCATCTGGGGGAAATAAAGTTCCCGGATCAGTTACCGGGCCGTCTGAGGGGAATTGGGGTTCATCAGAGGGATCGTCATTCGGTTCAGGTTGAGGATTTAGTTGTGGTGGTTTTGTTCCGAGAGACTTGCCCTTGATTAGTACAGCAGCGTCTAATATACCATCACCCCAATCAGCAACATTAACCCTTATCGTATTTCTGTCATTTTTAATCAGCTGACCCTCAAAGGTCAAATTTTTGGTATACCCATCCAGCTTCGTATTCACACCAGACCCTACAGGATTATAAATAAAGTCAGGATGATATGAGGTCGGGTCGTTGGGATCAGGAACTAAATTGTTGATCGTAACAGGTTGACCATCGCTTAACCGCGCCAATGACTCTCCATTCAGAAACATCTTAAACGAGTCGTTGTACTCCGTCCCCCCAAATTCGACAAATTCTTCCGAGCCAAAGACGTATTCAAAAAATACCTTATCTACTGTGCTATCAGCATCAAAGCTCAATTCGAGTGTAATGGAGTCTCCTTCAAATCCGGCAAAGCCTGTCTCATTAAAAGGTCCTTGGGGATAAAAATCCGTGCTTAAGTCCGCCTGAGGATCTTTAAAGTTAGGAACTATCCCTCCATCTTTCGTATTGAGTCCGGGTAGTTGGTCAACTTTACCCGTACTTAAAACTATGCCCTCACCCAGACCAAAGGGATCGTCGCTGAAAAGACCAAAGGTTTCATTGTTGACGTTTCCCAGATCATCGTAAACCATCAAACCAAAGTTACTCAGTCCAGTTGTATCCCCTAACAACACATCAAGTAAATCTTGAGCATTGCCACCGGGCATAATTGTAAATGCCATGGCTGGCAGTCCCCCGAAGCTCAGAAGAGCTGTTGTTGCAATAGTGGTCATTGTCGTCTTGATTGGTAGAAGCCCCATTGTTTTTTCCTCCTTCAAGGAAAATAGTTGCACAGTCGTCTGGTTGATTTCAAGCTCTATGGCTTGTCTTCACAGAAATAATACACTAATGTAAAGTTATGTTAAAGCTCTAATATTAGAGGTTTTTATTATTATCTTCTATTTTACTATCTAAACAAAATAATTGATGGATCGCCTCTAATCGTTAAGCAGAAACCCATGGGGATCAGAAACCAACGGAAATCCTAATAGATTAGTATTTGCAGCCACCTTGTATGAGGAGGATTTGTGGAGGACGGTGGTTCAGCATTAAAACTGTATGCTAAAAAGACGTTATTTAACACATTGATTTCCAATACTAATATTTTACGCTAGTGCAAGAAGGCAGAAATAAAACTACGTCACTATCATGCAGAAAGCAGTTATCATTTGTCCTGGTATTCACAATTCACAGTTGACACAAGAGTTTTTAGTTGGGTTACAACGCTGTGACTCTGGCAATGTAGGGCCTGTTCAGCAAATGTTAATTTTTCCCAGCCACGAGTATCCTGCTTATTCAGCGATTCATATTTTGAACTATTTGCGGCGTCAGATTATCCCCGTGAACACCTCCCTTACTTTTATCAGTTTTAGCGCTGGAGTAGTCGGTGCGATTGGTGCAGCATGGGGATGGCAGATGGTGGGGGGAACCGTGAAAGCGCTGGTGGCGTTGGATGGGTGGGGTGTACCCTTATATGGAACGTTTCCCATTCATCGGCTGAGTCATGATTTTTTTACCCACTGGAGTTCCGCCTTATTGGGAAGTGGTGACAGTCGTTTTTATGCTGACCCCCCAGTGGAACATCTAACGTTATGGGAAAAGCCGGATAGATGTCCAGGGTGGTGGGTGCAACCAGTTAAGAATGGGGGAGAATGGCGACGTTATGTAACGGCGGCGGAGTTTGTGGTACAACTTGTGCAGAATTAGGAACAAGACTGGATGACAAACTATAACCGTGCGAAGCATATATCAATCTAATTGATTGACCGGAAACGCTCCCGGTTTCACGAGAATTGTTTTTGTTTTACCTTGACGATTCACTTCAATATCGAGATTCGCGCCCACTTCACTCGCTTCTACTTCTTCTTGTACATCCGAGGCAGTTTTAATCGCTTTTCCGCCAACTTTTTGAATAATATCACCCGGTTCAAGACCCGCTTGTTGAGCTGGGGAATTAGGAACGACGCGGACGATTAAGACACCTTGGTCTTGAGTCACTTTTAAACCCACATCTCGCTCCTGATTAATTTCTTTGCGTAACTCTGGGGTTAATGTTACCATCTGAATTCCCAGATAAGGATGGTCAACCCGACCTTTTTCAAAAAGCTGTTCAGCAATGCGTTGAGCGGTTTCAATGGGGATAGCAAAGCCTAATCCTTGAGCGTTGGCGCGAATCGCCGTATTAATCCCAATGACTTCACCATTGGCGTTTAATAAGGGTCCGCCGGAATTTCCAGGATTAATCGCCGCATCGGTTTGAATAAAGCTAACTCGTTTTTCCGGAACACCAACCTGAGAACTCGATCGCCCCAAAGCGCTAATGATGCCAACGGTTACTGTATTATCTAAACCCAGAGGATTCCCGATCGCGATCGCCCACTCCCCAGGAATCAACTCATCGGCTTTACCCAAGCGCACGGTGGGCAAATTTTCTGCCTCAATTTTAATGATCGCCACATCGGTTACTGGGTCTGCCCCTAATACTCGACCCTCTAACGTCCGTCCATCTTTCAGTGTAACCTTGACGATATCTGCCCCGTCGATCACATGAGCATTGGTAATAATTCTCCCATTTGACGCCAGAATAAAACCCGATCCCGTTCCCCGTTCCACACGAGGTTCCGGAACAGGCATCTCATTGCCAAAAAAGCGGCGGAAAAAGGGATTTCTAAACGGTTCGGGAACATCTTGGCTGATCTGACGCGCCGCATCAATCCTCACCACCGCCGGTCCAACTTTCTCTACCGCTTGGGCAATAAAATTAAGATTGGCGGGAGCGGGACGATTGGAGCGCCGAGTTGGGGATAAGGGTTCCAATACCGCCGGCACTGCTTCTGGGGGATTGACTCCTTGGGGTTCAGCCATAAGGTAGCGACTACCTAAAACCCCTGCACCACCGCCTAAGCCTAGCAAGGTCAGATAAACGGTTAGCTGCTTTAATGATAAACTCATGGTCTTGGAAACGGGTAGTTTTTGCAGGGGCTGACAAGCGCGATCGCAACTCACCATTTGTGCCAAGTTGCTGCCTTTAATTGTACAACCTTCCTTTTCAGAGTGCCTCTACCTTCCCCAGCTTCCCCAGTTCCCCCAGCTCCCCCAGCTTCCCCAGCTTCCCCAGCTTCCCCAGCTTCCCCAGCTCTCTCTGCTCTACCCGTTTCTACTGGGGAGAGATCATTGAGACCTGAGTATGTTGTCGCAGCGGAATTTCAATCACAAACTCACTGCCTTGCCCCGGTTCAGAATTACACTGAATATATCCCCCATGTTTTTCCACGACAATCTGATAGCTAATCGATAACCCTAAACCCGTACCTTTCCCGACTGGTTTCGTGGTAAAAAACGGATCAAATAGACGTTGACGCACGACCTCACTCATCCCCGATCCATTATCCGCAATGCGAACCACCACCCATTGATTCACCAACAATGATTTTGCCTGGGATTTAGGACGCTTCACCTCTTTAATCGCGGTCTGAATCACAATCGTGGGATAAGGATTAGAGGATTCTCCATTAGATAACTGAGCTTGAGCATTGACCCGTCTCAACTCTTCCAGCGCATCAATCGCATTACTCAATAGATTCATAAAGACCTGATTGAGTTGCCCTGGATAACATTCCACTAAGGGTAAATCCCCATACTCCTTCATCAACTCTACTTGAACCAAATGTGACGTGGCTTTGAGTTGATTTTGCAGGATCAATAGGGTGTTATCCAACCCCTCATGGAGATCCACCCATTTCATCTCCGCTTGATCCAAGCGGGAGAAATTCCGCAAAGACAACACCAAATTGCGAATGCGATCGGCACCCAGTTTCATGGAGTTAATCAGTTTAGGCAAGTCCGTTTTGACAAACTCTAAGTCAATGTCCTCGGTCGTTTCTTGAATTTCGGATACAGGCTGGGGATAATACTGCTCATAGAGTTCCAGCAGACCCATCACGTCCTGAACATACTGAGAAGCGTAAGCAATATTCCCGTAAATAAAATTAATCGGATTATTAATTTCGTGAGCCACCCCCGCAACCAGTTGTCCCAAAGACGACATTTTTTCGCTCTGAATCAACTGACTTTGATAAGAATGCAGTTGCTGGATCATGCGTGTGAGTTCGCGGGTTTGTTTTTTCAACTGGGCTTCACTTTGCCGCAGGGCTGTTTCTACCCGTTGGCGTTCTAGAATATCCTGTTGAAGCTGGACATTGGCTTGAGTAAGCTGTGCTGTGCGTTGTTCAACTTGAATTTTCAATTGGTCATGAGATTTTTGCAGGGCTAACTCCGCTCGCTGACGCTCCCCAATTTCATGGCGTAGCCGTTCATTCGTCTGGGCTAATTCCGATGTTCGTTCTTCCACCGCCTGTTGCAGTAGTTCGATTACCCCATACATTTCCACGGGGTTAAGCACTTGCAGCAGGCTGGTTTGGGAAACAATCCCCACTAATTCTCCCTGATTGCCGCGAACAACCAACCGTCGCACCCGATGCTGCTGCATTTGTTCATGGGCGAGCCACAAGGAATCCGAGGGACTCAGACAAAATAAGGGTGTACTCATCACCTCTTGAGCCTTCAGGCGCGATAAATCTAGTTCTAGTGCCTGAAACTGTACAATATCGCGTTCCGTGACAATACCCACGGGAATCAGGGACTGAGAATAAAGGATTGGACATGAGCAAGAGGCTTTAGTCAAAGGAGCCGAACATCCGGCTGGCGTGAGGGCGGCTTGTTCACCAGGCTGAATTTCCGAATCTCTGACTTGAGTAATCACCACGCAACTGACTTGATGCTCTGTCATGAGCTGGGCTAACTGTAGCACCGCTGTAGTTACGGGTGCATAAATAACCGCTGTGGTCATCACATCTTGTACACAGCGTAATCGCGTCAGTAGATTAACGGGTTGCAGGGCTTTGCGAATACTCTCATGGGTGACAATTCCCATAGGTTGCCCTTGCTCATTGACAATCGGTAGGTGACGAATCCGATGCTGGCGTAAGAGTCCCAATGCGGTAAAGATATCGTGAGACGGTGACGGTTGCAGCGTAATCGCGGGTCGGGTCATGATTTCGGAAATATTGACCTGGCTTAAGGGAAGACCAGCCGCAGCTAACCTAACGATATCGCGCTCGGTGAATACGCCCACCAGTCGCCCTTCCTCCATCACCAATACACAACCCGCCGCCGTATTCGCCACACCAAACACGGCGTCTTCTTCCTGAGACAGGCAGGAAATTTGTGGGAGATTCGCTGGGATGTGACTCATGTCAGTTCCTAACGCTTGGCTGGGTAATCGACAACTGCGAAATCGACTCATTAGCGCCAAGACATCCACCAGGGGGGTATCTGGTGCGACGGTCAAAAAATGAGCATCAATTGCTGGTTCTAGAGCTAAGGAATGAAATGGCAGACCACTAGGCTGCATGAGCAATGTCTCTGGGGTGAAGATCGGCGTAGCTGGGCAGAATTACGGGGATGGTGACTGATTCAATAAAGCTTGACAGGTTGGCTTGGTTATGATATTTGGCTATTCGATAGCTATGACAGCTATCCACCTACCAAGGAGGAGCATCAGCTAGTAAATTTGACACTCCCCGGTCTCGCATACAGGGGGTTTCCCGCAACGGAGGAATTTTTATGAGAGTCGCACCCTGGAAGTCTTGAGAACTTCAGTTACTTGGTTTTACTGGCAATTTTACGCTGTTGTCTTCCTTTTTTCTGTCTATTTTTTTTAAGACTGCAATAAATCGTTACATTTATTGTAACAAATTGTTACATCATGCTCTCGTGAGTCATGCCAAGTTGCGACCAAAGATATAACATTCTCTCCCCCCGCTTCACCCACTCCCCTAGTTTCCCCAGCTCTTCCTATCCACTACGTTTAAGCGCAACTCGTTATCAGGATTGATTCAATGCCCCCTTACCAAAGAATTTTGGCGGTTCGTTTAAGGTATAGACTTGAGTTTCCTTTGCGATCGCACGACGGATATAGGCAGGGGTTTGTAACAGTCCTAATAACGCCACACCGTCGATTAGGCGCAAGCCGCCCGTTGTCTTGTCTTGCAGGTGTTGGTCAACGGTAGCCGGATTGGGTTGAGAATCAATGGCTTGGGCAGACGCGATCGCAAATCCCCAGGGTTCACCGTAGGTAGGGGTAAAGCAACAATAGGAATGTATATGGGGAAAAACGGAGTTTAGAGTGTTAACTAGACGAGCATGGGCTTTGACGGTAACAGGTGCAACGGGTCCAGCTTGTAGGACTAAAAACCCATTGGGTGTGAGAAGGCGCTGAACTTTCTCAAAAAACTCTTTGGTAAACAGTTTATAAGATGGTCCTTCTTCAATCGGATCAGACAGATCGGAGATGACAATATCCCACTGTTGCTCCATATTGTCTAAAATGTCTAGAGCGTCACCAATCACCAGTTGAGTTCGAGGATCATCAAAGGCATTTTGATGCATTTCTGGCAAGTGTTGTCGGCAAGCCTCCACAACCTCACCATCAATATCCACCATCATTACCTGCTCAACGGTTTTCCAACGTAGGATTTCCCGCACTGTTGCCCCTTCACCCCCGCCCAATACCAGAACCTTGCGCGGATTAGGATGACTAATCATCGCCGGATGAACCAGAGCTTCATGATAAATAAACTCATCCTCTGTACAGGATTGCCATTTGCCGTCTAAAACCAAGGCTTTACCATAGGCTCCTGTTTCCACAATATACATTTCCTGATAGGCTGTTTTTTTGTAAGCCAAAACCTTGGTAATCCCGTGACAATAGATATCCCAAGGCGTGATATATTCGCTTATCCACAAATCGGCATCAACCTGACTACCAGCCATACAGCCCCCTCCTTCCTAATTACATTACACCGATCGTCATTATTACAGAAATAAGCAATCGACAACAGGCAATGGGAGGATGTCAATGTTAAACTTTAGCTGATTCCACTTTAGCCAACGCTCTAAGCGGAATTGAACAATGTCAGAATTTGCTTGAACAGAGATTCATTGGCGCGATTTTTTAGAATAGCGTGAGCTAATTCAATAAACTTATGATCTTGTTTGTTGTTTTGTTCAACCAGTTTAGTAGCTGGATGAAACGTCAGGTCATTAGTGTCTAACTCATTCGTTTTTCCCGTTTGTAAACCCGAAAACCCCGGTTTCCAGGAGAGCGATTTACCCCGCAAGGTAAATTGAAACCACTCAATTTCGCCGTGGCGAAGTTCTACCACTACGTCAAAATAAGGTTCGCCTCCTTGATACCAAACTTTGGTAATCCCCTCTTTCGCTGGGCTTAATATCCCTGGATCGATCTGTCTGAGGGAAGCTCCTAATCGTTTAATTTCATCTTGATCCATCTGCGTCACGAGTTTGATTCTCAGCTCCCTGGTATGTCCGCATGAAGGTAAGCTGATCGCTAAAACTATATACTGGATACGCCAATATCGCCAATGACTCCGGACTTCTAGGTGGAGAGAGGAAATTTGCCGCCACCTATCAAGTGATTGATGTTGAACCTTTAGGATGCCCTCTGATTGAATCCTTGCTGACGTTTGAGGCATAGGATCAGCGCGATCGCTAACAGACCCATGACCATACCAGGTTCGGACACGCTGACGGAATTAGCATTGTTCGGCTGAGGGAGCTGTTCTTTTCCGTCTTCCACCTTACGGTCAAAACGATCATTTTCGGCTTCGGCTTTCTTGAGTGCCTCTCGCTGCTCATCATTGACGAGGACAATCATTGACGAATAGGGCGTCACCAATTTATGGGGTGAGTATCTGTAACAACATTTCTGCTCATCTCTACTCAAACATGGTCAAAATGAATAGCTATAGCCGTCTTTACGGTGAATGGGTGTGCAGTAATCCAATTTGATTGACCTCCTCTTTTTGTTGAGCACAAACTCGCC
>NZ_JAVKBY010000168.1:0-16563 GCF_040222985.1 Coleofasciculus sp. F4-SAH-05 | reverse complement strand
GTCATTGGTCATTGGTCATTGGTCATTGGTCATTGGTCATTGGTCATTGGTCATTGGTCATTGGTCATTGGTCATTGGTCATTGGTCATTGGTCATTGGTCATTGGTCATTGGTCATTGGTCATTGGTCATTGGTCTGAGTCTTTTGTAAAGCTTTGTCGAAAAATTACCTAAAATAGTCACTTCATCTCCGAGTCCTCTAGACAAACATACGGAAGTAAGTTAGTCTGTATTACAGGTTGTCTAACGTGTAAGACAACGCCAAAAAACTCAACTCTGACCGATCAGGAGTCAAACGTGCCAAACCAACCAACTGCACATTTTAATTCTCCCCAAAAAGAGTTGAGCCAAGTAGGGACCTCTACCACTCGCGATTGACTAATTTTGAATCTCTAAGGTTTTGGATGACTGAATGCGCCAACGGCTTCATTGCATAACGCTGAAGAACTCCAAGCTTAATTGTAGGGATACAGGGTGTTCATTCATCAGACCAGCATCTACAATCCCAGGTCTGATATCGCTCAGAGTGCTGTAGTGATTGCACTCCTGTTTAGTTCCCTGATAGAGAAATTTCAAAATCTTATGAGAGTTAGCAAAGGTAGTCTTTTTTAGACGAAAACACTTTGTCTAACGAAGGTTTCAGGGTGATGTTCCCTTCAAAAGCGACTGAAGTCTAATACGGGTATAAAACACCGACATTATTAGACATTTCTGGCTTTTGTTAATCCCTTAGTCATAGCAAAAAACCGATGACGGCTAGACAAATTCCCTCTGCAATCTCAACTTCAACGCTCTCTTCCCTAGAGCAAGTTCGGTCTCTTAGAACCTTGCAGCGATTTCAGTTTAGCGGTGAACTGGTGTTGAACGTTCCCAAGGGACACCAATGGATCTTTTTTTTGCACCTAGGCGGTATCCTTTATGCCACAGGAGGAGTTCATCCTGTGAGACGGTGGCAACGCAATTTAGCTATTCACTGCCCTCAAATTTTGACTCATCCTGACACAATTGAGCGCGATATAGCCAGTATCAATTCCAAAACGTGCTGGGACTATCAGCTATTGTGTCTCTGGGTCAAGCAGCGACGAATCACTCCCGAACAAGCCGCCAATATGATTCGTGCTGTGCTTACTGAGGTGGTGTTCGATCTCGTGCAAGCGAAGCAAATAACCCATCAAATCCAGCATAATTATTCGTTACCCACGAAACTGGTTTTGATTGAAATTAATCAAGCGATCGCACAAGTCCAATCTCTGTGGCAAACTTGGCACAATGCCCAGCTTGCGGATTATTCTCCCAATCAAGCTCCGGTTATTAAACAACCGGAACAGTTACGAAACAACCGTTCCGCCGAGGTTTACCAAACGTTAACAAACGTACTCGATGGACACCATACATTACGTGACTTAGCCGTAAAACAGCGTCGGCATGTTGTGGACATTGCTCAAGCGTTAATGCCTTACCTGAAAGCAGGCTGGGTAGAACTGACTAATATTCCCGATTTACCAGCACCCACTCCCAATACGGCAAGGAATAGAGAAAATGTTGGTGCTGACAAGCAGGAAAGCAGAGAAAAATGTAGAGACGAGCCACGGCACGTCTCGCCACGGCAAGTTTTATCAAGGCGCGTAGAGCCAGGGAAAGAGAGGGTTAAAGCTTATCCCACGGGTATTACGCCCACCTCTGGAAAAGCAAATGTACCAAAAACACCGCTCAAAAGCGCAATCTCAACCCAATCTCTGGTTGCTTGTGTAGATGACAGTCGTTGGGTGATTCACACCATGGAAAAAGTAATCGGGGCGGCAGGTTACCGATTTATTGGTGTAGAAAATGCCTTGCGAGCCATTCCCACCCTTTTGGTACGCAAACCTGATCTAATCTTTTTAGACTTGGTGATGCCAAATGTCAACGGATATGAGCTTTGTACTCAATTACGCAAACTGTCCTGTTTTCAAAACACGCCGATTGTCTTTTTAACCGGAAAAGATGGGGCAGCCGATCGACTTCACGCCAAATTTGTTGGAGCCTCGGATTTCTTGAGCAAACCTTTAAATTCCAGGAATTTGCTCACGGTACTCCATAAACATATAAAACAGGGTGTTTATTGATTCTTCATCGTTCATCCTTCCTTCTAGGATGATTAAAAATGAAGTAAACAATAACTATCATTGACCAATTTCCTTTGTATTCATTAGATAGGTAATTACCATGGGAACAGCTCTAGTTGTTGAAGATTCCTCAACGGATATGCAAATTATCACCAGTTGCTTACAGCAAGGTGGTATCAATGTCTTGGTCGCCCATAGTGGCGAAGAGGCTTTGGCTAAAATTAGCACGCAAAAACCGGATGTGATTATTTTAGACATCGTGCTACCGGGTCGCAGTGGTTTTGAAGTCTGCCGTGAATTAAAAACGGCGGCTGAAACTAGCAATATTCCTGTTGTTATTTGTTCGACAAAAGGAGGTGAAATGGATAAATTCTGGGGGATGAAACAGGGAGCAGATGCTTACCTGGCTAAACCCGTGGATCAAAATGAGCTTGTCCGAACGGTTAAACAGCTCATTCGCACCTAATTAAAAGGGTTCGTAGTCAGCACTTTAGTGCGAATAAGCTCTTTTGAAGGGCGGGTTTATTCAAGTTATCAGTTTGGTGCAAAATGTTATCTGTAAAACCCGCCCCTACACCCCCGCTCTAAGAGTTCTTTACTTTAAGTTGATACTAATGGCACTAAAGTGCCTACTACATACTTCCTTACCATGTCTGACAGTTTATCAACTCAAAACCGCTTCTCATCCTCCATGCAGATTCAAGCGCGATCGCCTGCGGCTGTCGCTAGCAACACAGAACAGTTTTTGCGGTTTCATCTGCTACCCGATACAACGGCTTTGTTGTCAGTTAGACAGTTGACGGAGGTGTTGCATATTCCGATTGGTCAGATTGTACCCATTCCTCATACACCCGCTTGGGTGATGGGTGTGTATAACTGGCGGGGTGAGATTCTCTGGATGGTGGATATCGGACATCTCGTGGGACTCACACCTTGGTATCAGCAGATAACCGGTGCTTCAAATTACACAGCAATTGTCTTACATACTCGTTCCCCATCACAAACCTCTACCCAAGTCAAAAGCCAGATGCTGGGACTTGTGGTTAACCGCATCGAAGATATGGAATGGTGCAACCCCGATGGGATTCAATCCCCACCCTCTGCTCCCGTCACTCCCGAACTTGCACCATTTTTGCGGGGATATTGGGTGAAATCCAGTGGTGAGATGTTAGCCGTTCTCGATGGCACAGCTATTACCGAAGCCATGCCCAAAATTCAGTAAATTTTGTCATTTGTCATTTGTCATTTGTCAAACTGGCGAGGTGTCAAGTTAGCCAGATCCTTTCAACCAAGAGTTGCATCTATCAAACATTTCTCAAAATCAGCCAATTGACGACGGCTGACAACTATCGCGCCCAAAATTTAGCTTAATTTCATAACTCTATTCGGTATTGCTTAACCCAACGCAAGGCTTTCTTTTGGCTTGCGGATGAGTTGAGTAGTATCTCTGGCACCCTATTGATGTTCAACGACGAGGTTCATATCATGACTCAAACATCATCCAATACAAACTCCACAAATAATAACGGTGCTACTTCCAAGCTGACACCTAATGATAATGGTTCAGCACTCAAGGATTATCCCTTTTCTGATCACAGCCTCTCAACTCAAACCTCAAACGCTCTCAAACGACTAGAACCTGATGGGGGAGGATATAAGGCAAAAACTCCAACTGTTCTCAATCCACAATTATCAACCTCTTGGTGGCAACGGCTGAATCTACGAAATAAAGCCACCGCATTGGCAATCATTATTGGTACGTTGCCCGTACTGGTAACCGGAATCACCGCCTACTATTTTGCTGACCGAGCAATTACTACAGAAATTGCCGCCGCTAAAATAGCTCGTGCTGAAGGGATGGAAGATAAGGTAATTCGTTTCATGCGGGAACGGTACGGGGATATTCAGATTCTGGCAAATCTGCAAATTTTCACTGATCCCAAATTGGCTGAATCAACCACTCTCGCTCAAAAACAAGCCACTCTTGATAACTACATCGAGTTCTACAAAATCTATGACAGCATTGCTGTGTTTGATCTCAAGGGCAATGTAATTGTGCAATCTAAGGGAGATCCTCTGCCTAATCACAGCGATCGCGATTACATTCAAAATGCCCTCAAGCTTGATCAACCCTATATTGGCAACCCCACAATCTCTAACACCAGTGGCACATTTGTTGTCCATGCGGCTGCACCCATTAAAGATGTTACAGGTAAGCTAATTGGCGTGATTCGCTCTCGTATGCCTGTGGAAGCCCTTGATGACTTGATTTCCAATTTCGCCGCAGGCGGTGACCAATACCACTTGATTGACTTGTCTGAGGGCGACGCCGAAATTTTCGTATCCAACCAAGTGGAGAAGCAGAAAAAACAAGCCTCAGAAGTATTTCCTGATTTTGAGCAATTGAAAACCGCAGGCAAACCAGGAAGTACTCTGACAACTGACACGATTGATAACAGTCAAGACTTGTTAGCTTATGCTCCCTTACACGAACTAGAAGGGATGCAAAAACTACCTTGGAGTGCGGCTGTGGCGACACCAACCAAGATTGCGTTTGAACCGCAGCGCCAGTTACTGCTTGCCCTAGCCAGTGGTACAGCGCTCACCGCTTTACTCGTATCCGCGATAGCTGCTACCATCGCCAACCGTGCCACACGTCCGATTGTGAGTGCAGCCGACGCGGTGACCAAAATTGGTCAGGGAGACTTGGATACTCGTCTAGATGTGGCTGGGGAGGACGAAATGGCTGTCTTGGGTGAAAACATCAACGACATGGCTCAACAGCTTGGAACCTTGGTGCAGGAACAAACCCTGGCGGCAGAAAAGGCAAACTTGTTGGCAGAAATTACCAGTGTCCGTTCCTTTGACGCCCAAGCAATTCAAGATATTTTCGACATTGCCGTGATCAATGCTCGCAAAATCTATCAGGCGGATCGGGTGATTATCTATAGTCTGAACACCGATGGCAGTGGCGAGGTGGTGGCTGAATCAGTTACTGCGGGTCAGTTTCATGGGTTCAATAGCAATATCAAATATCCCCCCCTATCACCAAAACAGCTAGCGACTCACAGTGATGACGGGATTGTGGCAATTACGAATGTTGCCACCGCTGGGTTAGCGCCTGAACAGATGAAATTTATGGAACATCTGGAAGTTAAGTCTACCCTGGATGTTTTACTCCTGTCTCAGGGTCAACCCTTTGCCTTACTTAGTGTTCACCACTGCGAGAAGCTCCACCAATGGCACCCTGGGGAAATCGATTTCCTCCAGCGTTTAGCTGACCAGATGCGACTATCCCTTGACCGACTCACCCTACTTGACCAAACCCGAAACCTGGCGGAAGAACAGCGTCAATTAAAAGAGAGTTTGCAACAGCGAGCCTTAGAACTGCTCAAGGAGGTAGACCCGATTAGTAAAGGGGATCTAACCATTCGCGCCCGAGTCACCGAAGATGAAATCGGTACGATCGCAGATTCCTATAATGCCACCGTTGCTAACCTACGGAAAATTGTTAACCAGGTGCAGGCGGCGGCGGGTCAAGTGGTGGATACCACGAGCAGTAATGAAGTGGCGGTTCAATCCCTCGCCGAAGAAGCGTTGAATCAAGCCGAAGAAATTTCTGTCGCCCTTGACCGCGCCCAGGAAATGGCTCAGTCGGTGCGAATGGTTGCGGCGAACGCGGAACAAGCGTTAACGGCGGTGCAAGAAGCGGGTGAGATGGTACAAGAAGGAGACCAGGCGATGAACCGTACTGTAGACGGGATTCTCGCCATCCGCGAAACTGTAGCAGAAACAGCGAAAAAAGTCAAGCACTTGGGTGAATCCTCCCAAAAGATTTCCACGGTTGTTAACCTGATTAGCACCTTTGCCGCCCAAACCAACTTGCTGGCGCTCAACGCCTCCATTGAGGCAGCCCGCGCCGGGGAAGAAGGACGAGGGTTCGCGGTGGTTGCCGACGAAGTGCGATCGCTGGCTCAACAGTCTGCCAATGCGACTAGCGAAATTGAAAAGCTGGTGGCGGCAATTCAAGCGGAAACTAACGAGGTGGTAACCGCAATGGAAGCCGGGACAGAACAGGTGGTTATGGGTACAAAACTCGTGGATGAAACTCGTGCCTCTCTGAACAAGATTACCTCTGTATCCAACAAGATTAGTGACCTGGTTGAAGCGATTACCGAAGCCACATTAATTCAGACACGAGCCTCTGAATCGGTGACGGAAACAATGACAAAGGTGGCAAATATTGCGGCTCAAACATCCACAGGAGCTAGTGATGTATCGTACTCATTTGAACAACTCCGACAAGTGGCGCAAGCGTTACAAGCAGAGGTGGGTCAGTTTAAGTTGAATTAGTCATTTGTCATTTGTCATTCGTCATTTGTCATTCGTCATTTGTCATTCGTCATTTGTCATTTGTCATTCGTCATTTGTTGATTGGAACTAGGGTGATCACCAATTGATTTTAGGTAGGCGTTGAGTTTTGGGGCGAGTTCATCAATGATTGATTTGAGTGTATCTACTTGTCCATCAGTTAATAGGTTACGAATGTACGCTTGTCTTAACCAGTGTTGCGTTTCATTCAAAGAGCCTCTAGCGATCCGAATAAATCGCCGATTGTCTTGAAAACTTCCTCGCCCTACTCCCTCTGCTATGTTTGCACCAATGCTATCCGTTGAGCGAACAATCTGTTTGCCTACGGTATCTCTAGCAAAACCATTCCAGTTGTTCACAATTGTCCAGATTTCATTAGCTAATCGTTCTGCCAACTGGTAAACCTGTAAATCTTGGAATCTTTTACTGGACATCTGTACACCCTCGCTAATAAAACTAGGCTCTAGCTAAGCATAGCAGTTTCCACGCAATCAAGAAACTGTGACCAAGGACGAATGACTAATGACCAAAGACGAATGACCAAAGACGAATGACCAAGGACGAATGACCAAGGACAAATGACCCAGGACAAATGACCCAGGACAAATGACCAAGGACAAAGGACGAAAATATGGCAATTAATCCCGATATTCGTGACCAAGCCTATCAGTTTTTTATTGCCGAAGCGCCGGAACTTTTACAAATCCTAGAAACCGGGTTATTAAACCTGAGAGATGAGCGCAGCACTGCCAAAGTTCATGAATTAATGCGAGCGGCTCACTCGTTAAAAGGGGGCGCAGCCAGTGTTGAATTAGAGGCAATTGCGGCTCTAGCTCACCGCTTGGAAAATATCTTTAAGGCACTTTATAGTGATACGGTCGATATTGACGTTGAGCTAGAGAATAAACTGCTGCAAGCTTATGACTGTCTGAGTGTGCCGCTGAAATCGCAAATTACCACCGGTTCCTTTAACGCTGAGGCGGCTATATCCACGGGGACTCCCATTTTTGACCAAATTGAGGCACGATTGGGAGATGCTCTGACTCAGGCGGATAGTTATATGCCCAGTTCTGCTGAATTGGGGATCAATATGGCGGTGTCTATTTTTGAAGTCGATGTCGCGGAAGGCTTGGAACGTTTTGCTACCGTGGTAGCGAATCCTCAAGACTATGAAGTAGCTGGAGAATTACGCGCCCAACTTGAAGTGTTTGCTGGATTTGCCGAGTTCTTAAACTTGCCCGGATTTGGCGCGATCGCACAAACGGCTCAACAGGCGCTAGAGGTTCACCCCGAAAGGGTTGTAGAGATTACCCAATTGGCACTGGCTGATTTTGAAGTTAGCCGCCAAGCTGTTCTCTCCGGTGAACAGACGACGGGAGGAAGTCCTTCTGAGGCTTTAATTGCCCTCGCCGAATCTCCAGCAACTTCGACAGTTTCGGGTGAGTGGGAAGCGAGTGATTGGGGATTGGAACTACCGTCAACCGAGGTTTCGGTGGACATGGAAGAGTCGGTTGGGCAACCGATTGAAGCCTTTGCCGAGGAGGATGCGATCGCGGCGTCACCAGAAATGCTTCCTTTACTCGCCGATTTGTTTTCTCAAGAGACTGAACTGTATAACCTGCCAGCCACAGCAGAATCACCATCATCCATTCCTTCGTTAGACGATATTTTTGGTACGTCTGAAGGTGAGGAGATTTTAGAGACACAAGAGGTTAACCAGGAAATCTCTATCCTCGCCCAGATAGAGGATCACCTCCAAGCAACTCCCGAAACTGTCACCGAAGTCGAAGCGGATGTTGTACCCGAAACCTCTGCATTAGTTCCGACTGAACCGATCAATCTGGATGTTGCGATTCAATCGATTGAGCAAGTTTTTGATCAACTTCCCTCCCTGGAAGAGGCGTCACAATTAACCCTGTTTCAGGGGAATTCGTTGGTGTCTAATCAATCGGATCAGCGTAATCTCACCGCGTCTTCATCCAATCAGCTGACGAGCAACAATCTCGTTACATCGACTCCTCCCCGTTCACCCGCCCCCACGCAGACTCTATCCGTGCGGGTAGATTTAGATCGACTGGAACGAATGAATAACTTGGTGGGGGAATTAGCGATTAACCGCAATGGTTTATCCCTCCAGAATCAGCAATTACAGGGTTCTGTGCGAGCCTTGCTGGATCGATTTGGGCGATTTGGGCAGATTGTGAATCAATTGCAAAATTTATCGGATAAGATGCTAGTTGCGCCAGAACGGTACAGCTATGGGACGATGGCGGGTGCGGAGGCTCGTCAAATTCCCCAAGGCGGTAATGGGCGATCGCTGGGATTTCAGAACTCGGATCGCTCCCCGGATGGAACGATGAAGACATTAGCGGATTTTGACTCCTTGGAAATGGATAGCTACGGCGCTCTCTATTCCCAAATCCAAGGGATTTTAGAGGAGATGGTGCAGCTTGAAGAAGCTGTTGATGATATCGCCCTATTTGCCAAGAAATCCGATCAAACTACAGAACAGCAGCGTCAAATGCTCAACCACTTGCGGGATGAGTTGATGTGGGCGCGAATGTTACCGATTGGGGAGGTGTTGAATCGGTTTCCCAGGGTATTACGAGAACTGTCTAACACGTATCACAAACGGGTGAATTTGAAGTTAACCGGAACAGGAGTTCTGGTTGATAAAGCGGTGTTAGAAAAGCTATATGATCCGTTGCTGCATTTACTGCGAAATGCCTTTGACCATGGAATTGAGTCTGCTGAGATCCGGCATCAACGGGGGAAACCGGAATCGGGACAAATGGAGATTCGGGCGTATCACAAGGGAAGTCAAACGATTATCGAAGTTCGGGATGATGGTCAAGGGTTAAATGCTGAGCGAATTGGGCGTCGGGCGGTTGAGTTGGGATTAGTATCCCGTGATCAATTAGCGACAATCTCAGAGGCGCATTTGTGGGGATTTATCTTTGAGCCAGGATTTTCCACCGCCCAGCAAGTGAGTCAGTTATCGGGACGAGGGATGGGTTTAGATGTGGTGCGGACTCAGTTGCGATCGCTAAAAGGTAAAATTTCTGTAACTTCCACGCCAGGAGGCGGTACGACGTTTACGTTGCGTCTACCCTTAACCCTAACCATCGCTAAATTATTGGTCTGTTTTATCGGGACAACCGTGTTAGCGTTACCCTCGGACAGTATCGAAGAAATTATTATTCCCAAAGCCAACCAAGTGAAAAAATCCGGGGCGCAACGGTTTCTCCATTGGCGGGGACAATTAGTACCGACGTATCGATTAGGGGAATTGTTGGACTATCAGCGCCCCTTACCCGAAAGCATTACCAGTCAAGCCTTAAGTTCAGTGGCTGCACCCGATACATGGCAATTACCCCTGTTGATACTGCGCCAGGATCAGCAGGTATTTGCTGTGGAAGTGGAGCGTCTGGTTACAGAACAAGAATTGGTGATTAAACCCTTTGGGGCGGCAATTTCTCCCCCTAGTTATACCTACGGCTGTACGATTTTGGGGGATGGGAGTGTAATTCCAGTAATTGATGGCATCGCGCTGTTGGAATTTGCCCACGGATCAACGACGCCAACGGCGACGCCTGTACCGAAAGCGCCTTCCGACGAAACGGCGATGGGTTCAGGGGATACAACTACTCTCAGCCGAACGGTGCAAGTACCGACAATCTTGATTGTCGATGATGCGGTGGCGTTGCGACAAACCCTAGCGTTAACCCTGGAACGGGCGGGTTTTCGGGTATTACAAGCGCGGGATGGGCGAGAGGCGATCGAACAATTGCAGCAAAGTGCATCGGTGCAGTTAGTGGTGTGTGATATTGAGATGCCGAATATGAATGGGTTTGAGTTTCTCAGTCAACGGCGTCAAGATCCACAATTGTCAAGGGTTCCCGTTGCCATGTTAACCTCTCGCAGCAGTCAGAAACATCGCTGGTTAGCGATGCAGTTGGGAGCGAGTGGGTATTTTACTAAGCCTTATTTGGAACAAGAGTTTGTGGGATCTCTGAATGACATCATCCGCGAAAATAGTCTTGTTAGTCATTAGTCATTTGTCCTTTGTCATTTGTCCTTTGTCATTTGTCATTAGTCATTAGTCATTTGTCATTTGTCATTAGGTGACGACGTGCATTTGTGTCATTTTAAGCTTAAAACTCTGCAAGATCTGTCCCCTCCCGTCCCCCTTTTAGATCCCCCTCCCGTCCCCCTTTTAGATCCCCCTCCCGTCCCCCTTAAAAAGGGGGAAGCCAGCGGATGCTTCGCTTTTTTGGCACGGGGGAGACCAAAGGATGCTTCGCTTTTTGTTCCATGGGGGAAGCCAGTTCCATGGGGGAGAATTCAAAGCCTCTCTCCTTGTAGGAGAGAGGTTTGGAGAGAGGTTTTCCAGATCCCGACCAAAAGTAAGAACACCACTGACCGACCTGCGCCCTCTCCACCGACTGTAATTTTTGTTGTCTCAATAATAATTTTTGTCATGAACAGTAATCTCATGAATACTCAATCAAAAGAAAATCAATCCGTACTTGCCGAAAAAACGACAAAAGAAACGAAACAAATATTAAAATTAATTCTTTTTACCCTGGGAAACTTGAATCTAGCATTACCAATTGAATCCGTCTACAAAATCTTGAATCGCGCCCCTGTTCATGGGAGTGGGATGAATCAGGTGGGAGTTACCCACTCTGGCGAAGAAGAAATTACGGTTATCGATTTATATCAGCGCTTTTTCAAAGAGAGTTTACCGGAAGCTGCCAATGGGGGAGGATATCTGGTAACGATGCAAAATAAAACGGGTGAACTCTATGGTATTCCTGTCGCTGACGCGCCTATTTTAATAGATGTACCACTTTCAGCGATTCGGCTTTTACCGGAATCTTATCGTCGTTCTGATACGGTGAATATTGCCCGTCATGTGGCAGTAATCCCTCAAGATTCTGGAGCAAAAACTATCTTTTTGTTGGACGTTGATTTGCTGTTGCCAACCTGAGATATAAGCTGTTCGGCATTTAAACCTTAATATCAATAATGGCGAAAGCCTTGTGGTGCGTTAAGCGAAGCCATGCCGCAGGCTTTGCATCTTGCTCGCTACTAATACCCAATTTAAATGCATGACAGCTTAGCGCTACGCGCTAGGCAATAGGCAATAGGCAATAGGCGTTCTTTGAAGAAAAAAGCGGTTGTTCCGTAGTTATCGTGCTAAGTTGTTAGGTTTAACGCTCATGAAAACCCCTAAAATCTGATTTAATTTTTATGAGCAATTACATAATAGCGCCAGGGTGCGGGATACCCTTCTATCGTTACAGATAAATCATCAGGATTCAGGAATTCGCGTAAACTATCGATGGTTGCCCAAGACGTGCGGCGCTGTTCTTCCACAGACAAGGGTTGGGCAAAGAAACAGTGAATCTGATTAAAGCCAGCCCGTACTAGCCAATTCTCCAAACAAGATTGGGTGGGCAAAAACCAAATTCCCCGTGCTTGAGCATAGCGCTTGCGGGGAGTTAACGCCACAGGAAGTTCCCCAGTAATTCCTTGACAATCAATAATAATTTCACCTTTTGGTGCTAGCGCTTGTCGCAGTTTGCCCAATAAATTAATCGGATCTCGATGATGGTAAAGAATTCCTAGACAAAAAATTGTATCAAAGAAATTGGGATAAAAATCGATATGCTCAACCCCCAATAACTCAAACGTCAGCATTGGTTGCTGAACAATGTTTTGGATAAGCTGGAAGTTCCAGAAATGCTGAGGAACTGGCTCAAACCCAATTACACATTCCGGTTTCTGATCCGCCATGCGAAACATAAAATAACCATTGTGACAGCCAATATCCGCCACCCGCCGATTTTTCAGAGACTGGATATGGGGCAAAATTCGCGCCCATTTCCAGTCAGAACGCCACTCGGCATCAATGGTAATCCCAAACAGTTCAAAGGGTCCCTTTTTCCAAGGGCAAAAGGCTTGCAACGAGTGATATAATCGCTGTTTTTGTTCGGTTGTGAGTTCCTCAGCATGACCTACTTTAACCACGGCATCAGAGAAGTCATACCAATCACTCTGGATGTCCTGAACCGCTTGCACCGCTTCTCGGTACTGACTCACTTGAGAGGCGAATAATTTAGATTGTCTCTCTTGACGTACTGATAAAATTTCCTCTCGTGCTAACGTTTCGGGGTAGAACTCTAGATAATCAGGGGGTATATAACCAATCGTTTGATCAGGATTTGTCATGAGTGGTCATCCGTTACTCTTGCTCAAAAGATTGGCTGTTGAACTTAAGTGTCCGACAGTTCTCCATGACGGTACGGGCGACATCATCAGGCACCCCTTCAGGAATTTCTGCTTCAATTTCGAGGGTGAGTTTGACTTTTGCACCGTGCAAAGCGGTTAGGTGCTGGATTACCTCGTTCGCGATCGCGGGAGCGTCTCGATTCACCCGCATGGCGTCAATTTCAACGTTACCATAGAACCGCCGGAGTACAGGAGTTTGGCTTCCTCCCGATCCATCGCCGGAGCTACCAATCGTTCCTTCATCACCAGAGGGCGAGCCATCACCCGATTCTGTCCCCGTTGTTGTCACTCCTTTTCCATTAGGGGTTGTAGATGTCGGAGCTTGTTCGGCGTCGAACTGTCGTTGGGCAATGTCTGGTTTGACGAGCAAGCTTTGCGGACTAATTCTAGGCGTTATTCCCGTTCCCGCTAGCAAACCGAGATATTTTCCCGTTTCCTCGTCACATCCCTCAGCATAGGCGAAGTTATCCGCCCAAATCGTTGATGTAACGCCATTGCGGATGGCTTCGAGGAGGACATTTTGGTCTTTCAATCGCGGCAGGTAAAGGTATTGGGTGAGGTACTCCCAGAGGCGCTTCAAGTCGATATGGTTGGTTTCTCGCCAGAGGAACTTATCTAGGGCTTCTAGGCGTAGGTTTGTCGCGGCGTAATTGTCAAGGAGATCGCCTTCATGGACAGCTTTTTTGCTTGCTCGCGCGATCGGTGAGTCTTGACCTTGCAGCCGCGTTTCCTTCCATTCGATACCGCCTTGGGCATCCGGTTGCATCGGCACTAAGAGCCATTGATAGGTATCGTTGAGAATATTATCAACATCTTTGTTCGTTCCATCCCTTTTCGTTTCTGCCTGACTCCGCTGAAAGTTATCGAGATTCAGGGTTTTCTTCTTGTCGTCAGCGAGAATCGACTCCCAGGCGAGGTATTGAGCGACATTCCGCTCTAGGTTCTCAATTTTGGCTTTGTCTGGAGCCAGGAAAAGCAGGGTATTTTTGTAGTAGCGAGGACTGCTTCCTTTGTGGTTTAGGGCATCTTCAATCCATTGGCGAGCGGAGGTATCGTCGCTGAGACGGCTGTAGGGATGCTGGGGAGCAAGCACGACGAGACGCACTCCTAAACTGGGGTCATCGGGAATATCTGCGGTTGATTCCGGGGCAATATGGACGGCACTGAACTCATTGCGCGACTTATCATTTTTTAGTCGTTTAATGATTTCTTCCCAAACCTTGTAACGATCGCTCTGGTATTGATTAGCTCGTTCTTGGGCAGTGCGGTTGACGTTGGGTTGGGTTGAAACCCAGTAGCGGTTACCGTCGATGTAGAGGTAGGTGGCTTGGTCGGTGAGACGGCGCAGAGCATCGCCAAAGGTGGCGGCGGTTTCTCCAGGCTGGACGCAAGCGAGTTTGATTCTGCGGTCTTCCAGTCCGCGATTGGCTGCTCGTAGAGTGGGGGCAGAACCCATGTAAATCGAGCGAGTCACTCGGCGACAGGCAGAGTAACGCCCTAGATTGGGGTTCTGTCGGTCTAGCGCCAGGGGTAGGGAGTTCGGGCCGTCTACGTCTTTATCAATAACGGGAATCCAGTTATCGTCCAGGTAGCGGGTTAGTTCGGACTGCACCTGGGAGTCGTCCATGGGGACGTGGGCTGGCATAATTAGCAGGCTTTGGTCGTTGCGTTCCCAGAGGGAGTGAATCACTTTTGCCATCAGGCGCAGCACGCCACGGGTACGCTGGAATTTATCCAGACTAGACCAGTCGGAGTAGAGGCGATCAAAGAGTTCGGGATGAATCGGATAGGCGTCTCGCATCCGTCGCTCATAGTCGCCTTCTTTGCATTCAGCGGGAAACTCCTGTCTCTGAGTGCGGTACATTTCTGAGAAAGCCCGGATCACAGCATCCCGTTGGACAAAGAGGTTGGGGTCAGCCGCGATCTGAAACAGCCGCCGTCGCACGATCTCAAAGCTTTCTTCAGCGCTGGCGGGTCGCCAAGGGGACTCGACGCGACCGATCGCATTCTTGAGGCGATCAAGGGCTTCTTTGCCTCTCTCTCCTCCGATTTCAATATCAGAGGATGGAATACTGACAACGAGTAAAGTCTGCTTGGCGTTTTTAGCCGACTCGCTCAGGGTTTGAGCAAAGGTGAACTGGGTGTCGAAACTGCCACCAGCAATATCGCTGCGGTCGTGTAATTGTCGAGCATAGGCGACCCATTCATCGATCAGAATCAAACAGGGGGAAAAGCGGTTGAAGAGTACCTTGAGGGCATCGCCCGGATTGGTGGAGGTTTCATCGGCATTGCGAACGATTTCATAGCCCTCTAACCCGCCGAGTTGCCATGCCAATTCACCCCAGAGGGTTTTGATCAAAGGACGGTTTTGGCTCTTGTGTTCGGGTTTGTAGGAGGCGATACCGCTGGGCTGGAGTTTATTCCCCACAAGGACGGCGACGTTGACGTTTTGGGGGGGTTTGGTCAAGCTAGTCTCTTGGAAGATGGGTTCCATGCCAGGGAGATCCGCGATCGCTAAGGCATTGCACAAATGATACAGTGCTAGCATGGCGTGGGTTTTACCGCCACCAAAGTTGGTTTGCAGTTCAATCACCGGATCGCCGCCTTTTCCACTTAGGCGCAGTAATGCCCCGCTCAGGAGTTGCTTGAGTCCCTCGGTCAGGTAGGTACGCCGGAAGAATTCTGTGGGGTCACGGTATTCATCGGAGCCTTCATCCAGGTAAACTTGCCACAGGTCAGCGGCAAATTCAGCTTGTTGGTAGCGCCCTGAGGCGACATCGGGGTGAGGGGTGGTAATTTCGCGCCAGGGTTTTAATCCTGACATCGGCTGTCCGACAGTGGGAGCCACAGCCGCACGGCGAGTTTCCCGACGGGCTTGACCTTCAAAGCGAACCCGCAAGAGTTCTTGTTTCTGCTTTTCGACTTGATCGGCTTCAGTGGCTGAGATGGCACAGAGGAGGCGAGCTATGCTGTCGAGAGCGCGGTAAGCGTCATCGGTGGAGAAGGTGCTAGTATGCGCCCAGTCGTTACGGGTATCCCGCAGTTCGCTGACGATGCTGCGTTCGGAGCGTCCCAGGGTATTGCGGAAGACGTTATTCCACTGTTCCCACATCACCATCAGTAAGGCAGAAACATCTTCCTTGAGGACATCTTTCACCTCACGACGCGCCACGTAATGGTCGGGAAGACAAGCAGAGGCAGCACTCAACCACCGCTCGCCAAAGTTGGCTTTCATCTCTCGCTCAATGAAGGGATAGAGTCCATCTCGCAGTAAGTTTAAGGCTCTACCGACTCGTTCGTGGTTACTAATTGCCATGTTATTATGTTTTGGGGTTTCAGCTAGAGTTGGGATTTTTGGGTTTGAATGGTCTGACGAAAGGCTCGTAAGGCGGGACTTCTGCCAATGGTGATACTTTGTTCAAGTACCTCGGCGACTAAATTGAGGATTGGCAATGTGGGACTTGTAGAAACTTGCTGATATTGACCGGATTGCAGGGTATAAATTTTAAGTTCATTACGCAAAAACCAATACTGGTAAGCCTTTAGGCTGTTCACCCTCTTCCCCTAACCCCTTCTCCCATCGAGGGAGAAGGGGAACTAGAAACTCCGGCTCCCCTCTCCTCTGGTGGGTGTGGGGCTGGGGGTGTGGGGGCTGACCGATGGTTCATCAGCTTTAAACTGGACTATGAGCAAGTATACCGCCCCAAACCTCACCCTGTAGTGGGAGTCGATTTAGGCATAAAGGCGCTAGCCGTCTTGTCTACAGGCATCGTGGTAGAAGGGGCGAAAAG
>NZ_JAVKBY010000165.1:0-19744 GCF_040222985.1 Coleofasciculus sp. F4-SAH-05 | reverse complement strand
ACATGTCTAATTGAGCTTTTTTCTACTAAATGAGCTTTGACTATTTTTTCTCTGAAATCTACTGAATATGCTTTCATTGGCTATCCAACGCCTTAATCTCTGTTCATCAATTGTACTATGATATAGCGCAAAGCGCTGTATCCCCATCCACCTGAAAATTATCAGCCTGATGCTCAACTGATGAATTCACATCAGGCTGTTGTTCCTTGGAATTGTAATCAGGTAACTGGTTCATGAATTAGTTTATAAACCCAGGAGAGAAGAACCAGCAGCCGCACCTAACCAACCCGCAACTTTAGAGATAATTGGCTTGGCTGTATCCCAGAAATTTTTACCGAGGTCAACCGTCTTACTCGCGGTTTCAAGAGTTTCTGCCACACTTTCCATGTTAGCGAGTGCGGTTTCTTTCTTCGGTTCCTCTTTTTCCGTTGCTTTTTTAGCAGCACCAAGATACATGGTGGCTTCTTCTTTGGTACCTTCCGGAAGTTCTGCTGCTCGAACCAGCTTGTCGAGTTCTGCTAATAGCTTAATAACATCAGCTTTTGTGAACTGTTCCTCAGCCGTTACAGAACCTTGACCTTGGGTTACTTGGTTATGGTTACCTTGAACAGTTTGGTTATTATCACCTTGAAGGTTATGGTCACCTTGAAGGTTACTGATATTGCCGCCGACAGAACCACCCACAGAAAATCCACCAGGATTGCTTGTCATATTCGTTACCTCTTGTATTTGATTGCTTGCATAAAAGTTTGGACGCTGTAGCGCCGTCTCTACCATAGTCTCTAAACTGGAAATTCGGCTATCTTTCTCAGCGAGTAATGCCTGTACTTCTGCCTCAGCTAAGGCTTTGATCTGATTATAAGTCGTAAAATACTCAGCATTCAGCTTAGAATGGTCAGCGTCAGGAGCAGTTGCTGCACGGAGTAAGAATTTATCTTTACCCCGTTTCTCCATCGCCACAATCTCTAACTCAGCCTCTGGGTTCTTTTCAGCTAACTGCTTGAAAGAAATTGCAATGGCGCGAGGGTCAACTCCCTGGTTATGATAGAAATCTAGAGTATCAACTATTGGTTTAATAAAATTAGCAAAATCCCCATCTTCAAACTCCTCTTCCCAGTTATCCGGTTTGCGACGTTGATTGGGGTCATCTTTAGTAGGTAAGCGCATGAAGACATACTGACATATAATCCCATGCAATTTTGTACTCCTTGTGATACCCCAATCTTCAATCGTGGCTCCCGTGAGCGTTGCACCCGTTAAATGAGCCTCATCTAATTGGGTTTGTATCAGTTTGGCTCTAGATAAGTCAGCATCTTGCAAGTTGGCTTCATTTAAATCAGCTCTGATGAAGCTAGCATCAGCCAGATTCGCTCCCTGTAGGTTGACCCCTCGCAGGGAAAGTTGGTCAAAGTTTTTATCCTGTCCCCGGAGCGTCCTGACCAATTCCCTGACTGATACACTACTCAAATAACTCGTTCCAGGACGCACGAGGTCAAGTTTGCTAGCATCGCGCCAACGGGTACTGGTGAGGATAGCTTTTCTGAAATCTGTACTCTTGAGCCTAGCTCTTGTAAAATCGGCATTAGTCAAGTTAGCACGCCTAAAGCTGGTTCCTCCTGTAGCGGCAAAGGCGATCACGATCATACGAATAAGCGCATATTTCTTATCTCCTTTGATGGCTTGCCAACCGAAGTAAGCACTAATTAATGTGAAGGCGAAGGCTAAGGTTCCAGCGACGGCATAGGCTCCGGTTCCAACGACGGCTTCGGCTTCGGCTCCGTTGACGACTCCGGTGACGGCTCCGGCGAAGGCCATAGCTCCGGCGAATACTACAGCTCCGGCGAAGGCAATAGCTCCGGCGAATACCACGGCTCCGGCGAAGGCCACGGCTCCAACAACAGCATAGGCGATGGCTCCAGCGACGACTCCGGCGCTCTCAAAGGTGATATCTCCAGTGATGACAACTGCAATAGCGACTGCGATTGTCACGGCTCCGGCGACGACTCCTAAAACTAGCCCTATACCTTGGCGAATAGTAATGAAAAAGAAGGAAAGAATTATTATTAAAGTGACCCAGCCTGAGATCTGATCCTTTATACTGGAGCTGTAAAATATCAGCCCCACCAAATAACCAGCCACTCCTGAGAGATATCCTGAGACTGACGATAGCAGCCAAGAGATAATGACGAAGAAAACTGCCCAACACCTCTGCAATCCAGCCTCCGCCCCGCAGAACTTAGCACCACTGAGATAAGCATTAGTAAAATTTGCCCCCCGGATATCCGCCTCACTAAAATCTGCACCGACGAGATTTATACCCTTGAACGATTGACCACGCAGATTTACACGGCGAAAATCCCTCTCCCCGGCTGCATATCGTCTCAGAACCTCATCAGCTTTCATGCCATTCGCTTTCGGTGTCAGTATGACTAAGAATATTGTCTAGGGTTAACTGTTAGTCCTTTCTGCCAACAGGTTGCTGAACATTAGCCTCCCTTAACCAACCCTTCCAACACCATCACCTTCGCCTCCAGAGACGCCACTCGTTCATTCAGAGGAATCTCCTCACTACACCCCATATAAGACGCCAAGGCATTAATCACCACCTCCGTCTTTGACAACCCCGTGCGTTCAATGTAGTCAGTCAGACGTTGGTTGAGATGGGTAGGAATGCGTATACCGAGTTGCACTGAGTTCATCTGGAAAACCGGAAAAAGATATTTTAATCTAGCAAATGCCTAGCGGAATTTGACAAGAGGCTTGTATCAAATCTTAAACGTTTCACCCTAACCCCTTGCCCATCAAAGCGATCGCACCCGTTGAGTCATTCCGCTGCAAGCCTTATCCTGTAGAGGATGTAGGGTTCAGAATCCGAGTTTTCAGTTAGCACCAACCGTCGTAGGGGCTTGGTAACCAAGCCCTATCCCAGAAAATCCGAATTCATCGCCCCGATTCGGCTTATACCAAATCCGGGTTAGCTATCCCCTTTATAGCGCTACGCGCTAGGCAATAGGCAATAGGCAACACCTCGACTTCGCTCGGTGTGTCATAGGCTTTCTTTGAAGAAAAACACTGACTCATCAAGGGATTGAGCGATTTAAATTTTTCTTTTTTTGTCCTAACCTTAGAGTGTAATGCTATATAATCTAGTCCGCGCAGGCGGACTTTGTTTGTGTAGCTGCGACTTCCAGTCGCCATTGCATCAAAGACGGATTCGGCTTACAGGTTGACAATCACCCCCTACAATAAAAGAACGCGCAGGCGTCGCCAACTCCCAGAGAAATCACCTCTTTATCTGAAATCTATGCCATGCCCCAGGTTATTGGTGTTACCAAAGCGATTACAAACTTAAACCAGGCGCATCATACCTTTCAATTGCAGCCGACAACCAACCCAACCTTCTTCCCCGAATGGCTAGAACCCTTGCCAGAACTCAGCCTAGGGGAAATTGAAAAGTGCGATCGCCTACGAACCCGCTATCGTTATTACCAAGCCGAAGGTGCGATTACCGAAAGTACCGTAAACCTAATTATAATTGCTCCAATTCTAGAACTATTAGGCTTGTACGATCCCCCCTATCTCATCAAAGGGGAAAAATACATCAAAATTGAAATCGAAGACAAAGACCAAATCCTAGAAGGACTCATTGATATTTTAGTCATGCAGGAGCGATTGTGGCTAATTCTTTTAGAAACCAAACGCTATGGTTTTAGTGTGATGCAAGCTTTACCCCAAACCCTCGCCTACATGATGTCTAACCCGACAACCGAGAATCCTGCTTATGGTTTAATCACCACCGGAGAAGATTACCTTTTTGTCAAACTAGACCCTCAGCAAAAAGAATATGATTTATCTGATAAATTTACCCTTTCAACTCGCCGTGAAAACCAACTGCATCGGGTGATTCAGATTTTAAAAAGACTCATAGAATAGAATAAAACTGTTAAGCACAAACGCCATTTATGGTAGGGGCACGGCATTGCCGTGCCCCTACAGGTAGCGCTTACAATAAATGGTGTTCTGGAGACACGGACAAACAGGTTTATGATGAGCGAAAAACAAAAAATGTTAGCGGGAGAGCTATATCTAGCATCTGACCCTGAATTAAAAGCATTACACAATCAAGCCTGTCATCTCACCCGCTTGTACAATGCCACAACTGAAGACGAAGTAGAAACGCGATCGCACCTTTTACAAAACTTATTTGGCAAGCTGGGATCTAATCCTCAAATTAGTCCTCCCTTTTACTGTGATTATGGCAGTAATATCTATGTTGGCGATAATCTCTATATGAACTATGGCTGTGTGATTCTCGACTGTAATACAGTTCACCTAGGCGATAACCTGTTATGTGGTCCCTATGTGCAGATCTATACCGCCTATCATCCCACCGATCCCGCCCAAAGATTAACTGGACGCGAACTCGCCGCCCCGATTAAAATTGGCAATAATGTCTGGATTGGTGGCGGTGCAATTATTTGTCCAGGTGTCACCATTGGCGATCACACAACCATTGGTGCGGGTAGCGTTGTGACCAAAAGTATTCCCGCCAATGTTATCGCAGCGGGAAACCCCTGTCGGGTTATTCGACAAGTGAGTCCAACTCAACCTCCAATCTTAGAAGTTTAACCCAAAAAAAAGCGATCGCTCTCTCTTGTTGAAAGAGAATAAACAGCGATCGCGTATTCTTATCTATCAGTGGCGTTGATTAAATAAAGACCCTTATCAAACACGTCACATAAATCTGAAAATGCACCCTAACATCCATCTGCTATCACTAAAGTTTCACTTACCAGTACCTGTTCGCGTAGAGCTATCTTGTTCAACGAATTGCTCCACTCAAACAGGTTTTGCCGTTCTACAAAACTTTGTCTAGATTAAAAACACAAAGCTTGAACAACCTAACGGCTGGTTGGATAAATGCGCCCTATCTAAATACCGTCAACATCAATCGTTCACAGCAATGGAATTTTCTTCTAGCTGTGAGAGTAAATTCCTTTACTGTAATACATCTAAGCAACCTTCTTTAGAAGGAATATTGACTATGGTAGAAAAGGATACAAGAATTGTCAACGCTTTCGTAATACACTGTATTATTTCTTCGATTAAATCGTCAAGACATGGACAAGGGAACAGAAAACCGGGAATAGAGAACAGTCAGGAGTTGACACTTGTTAATATTTCTTAATATTTTATGCCCGTTGAAACCATTGCCCATTGCCCATGACACACCGAGCGAAGTCGAGGTGTTCCCTATTCCCGATCCCCACCACAAGACTTATTCAGTAACCCCGAATTATAGTCGGGGCAATTTATGAATCACCCCGACTCATGATATGGAGTAATTGGGACGAACGTTGACACCTAAGCTGTTTGGGATTTCAACCTTAATCTCAATAATGGTGAAATCCTTCTAGGGTGAGCATCTTGCTCGCAACCCATTCCCAATTTAAATGGGTGACAGCTTAATCTCCCATCAAGCAACTCCGACTAACTTGGCGCTTAACTCCCACATCCGTTCCCCTTTTTGATCATCGCGGGCTTGGGGAGAAACCTTCTGCACAAAGGATTTACCCTCTTTCTTCTGTCGGTTCCCCCAGCTCCAATAGACACCGGATTGGCTATATTCAGGATCGGCAACGACGACAGCAACCCGTTCACCTGCTAACTCCTGGGACACATACCCACCCGTGATGTGTTTCTGGAACAAGGGAAAGATTTTCTGAAACAGGGGATAGTGATTGCGGAACAGGGGTGTATCCGCCACACATCCTGGATAAAGCGAACTGAAGACGATACCTGTTGATTCGTGATAACGCCGATGCAGTTCTCGCATAGTCAGAACGTTACAGACTTTGCTGTCTTTGTAGGCTTTGACGGGTTCAAACTTTTTGCCGTCAATCATCGAGTGAGGCTCTTTGAATCCCGCTTCAAACCCCTTGAGTTCCCCTAAGTCGGGACGCGGTGGAATCTTTCCACCCAATTCATCGGGATTGTGAGTCACCGTTCCCAAAATAACCAGCCGGGGAGACTCAGCCGAGGAATGCTTCAAATCCTCTAGCATCAGATGAGACAAGAGAAAATGTCCCAGGTGATTTGTGGCAACGCTCAACTCATACCCTTCTGGCGATCGCAGGGGTTCCTTGAGTAAGGGCATATAAATGGCAGCATTACAAACCAAGGCATCTAAGGATTTGCCGCTTTCCCGGAATTTGCTCACAAACTGGCGCACACTCTCTAAGCTACCCAAATCAATATGCATAATCGTGTAGCTGTCCTCCGGCATACCCACTTCTTGGGCAGCGTTTTGGGCTTTCTCTAAATTCCGACAAGCCATCACCACATGCCAGTTTCCCCGTTGCGCCAGGGCTTTGGCAGCATATAAACCCACCCCTGACGATGCACCCGTAATTACAACCGTTGATTTCTGATGTTGTTCCATTGGCTTTAAAACTCCGTTAACCACCGTTAACTGCTTTCTAGGATCTCATCCCACTGATCTACCGATTTTACAGTTGAGGAGATCCAGTTGATCAAAAAAGTTTCCGATGGATTGGGTAGAGAGGCAGAGGTAAAATTTGTGACCTCGCTCACCAAAGGGATTCTGTCTAGTCACGCTTACGCTTCATTGAAATTACTTATCCAGACCATACAGTATCACCTATCTTCTCGCCAATCATCACCTGGGTTGTGTTATTCAATGCCTAGATCTTTTCTTTACAATTCAATATATTTGTTAAAAGAAGTTTAGAAAATCCGTGACTTGTAGTTAATTAATAATTATCGGAAGATTAATAATGACTTATTACCAACTCTCTCATAACCAATCTCGGAACGGAGATAAATTGTCGTTAAAACTACGGTACAAAATGTTCAACTCAAAAACTGAGGATAAGTTTGAGGCGTGGATTACCCAAATAGAAGACGACTGGAACGATGAAATCGCTGCCTGTCTTCAGGGTCAATTTCCCGATTGGCGTAGCTAATCAGGAGTTGTCTTCGGCACGGTGAGAGTAATGAATAAACCTAGGGTATGAGGCGATAAGTGCAGGCATCTAGAATGCAGGAATCCCACCAGATAACGGGATTCCGCAATACTGTTAAAAGATAGTGAAGCCTGAAAAAAATACCCTGGACTTATCTCAAACTAATCTTAAGAGCTAAGCTATAGAACTCAACCTATGCCTATTCGACTTAGTTAGACATCTAAGAAAACCCGAGCGTGAGAGAGCGCTGGGTTGAGAAAAATGAGATGGTAGGTATTTATTAGAATAACACAAACTGCAACGGCATTGAGACGGCGGTGCATCAGCAGCCTCTGGAATAGGTCAAGTTCCATGACATTATCCGTTCTTTAGAATTGATTGATGCTCCCCTTCCAAATCCTCTTTAACCACCAGCAGGCTATTGGTTGGGCAACTGTGCCAATTCCCCGCAAATAAGGGTTCAGAGGCAATGAGGACAGCGTTAGGGTAATTAGGATCATCCCGTAACCAGTATAGGGTGGGCGCACTGCTACCCGATGCGTAGCGACTAGCAACGAGGCTATGCCCATCACTGATAATCACATTGGCAGAAAAGTTGACGTGGTAGGATTCGGCTAATTGGGTCAACTGGATCAAGGTTTGGGATAAAGCTTTCTCTAAGGAAGAATCGGGAACCGTTTGGAGTTCATTGACAAGGAGGGCAAAAATATGCTCAGAATCAGTCGTACCGTAGATTGACTGGTAAATTTCATCACTCAGGCGATCGCGAATGGGTCGATAGAGCGTTTGGCGGAATCGTCCGATAAAACCATTGTGAATGAATAAAGTGCGATAGTCCAGTGATGAACTATATTATTAAAAATCCTGAAGATATTATTCAATTACTGCTCGAACATCTCCAGATGACGGGTTTAGCCGTACTGATTGCGATCGCGATCGCACTGCCGTTATCGGTGCTGATCACTCGCTACCGTTGGCTGAGTATCCCAGTCGTGGGTATTCTGGGCATCCTCTACACCATACCCAGTCTGGCGCTAATTATTCTGCTTGTACCACTTTTGGGGTTAAATCGCCAATCAGTCGTGGTAGCGATGATTCTCTATACCCAGGTGATTCTAGTCCGCAATTTTTTAGTCGCCTTACAATCGATTGATCCGAAAATTTTAGAAGCCGCACGCGGGATGGGGATGAATGCTTGGCAACGCTGGTGGTGGGTACAAGTTCCCCTAATTTTACCCATTGGTATTGCTGGAATCCGTTTGGCAACCATTGTCGCGATCGCGATTTCCACAATTGGTGCTAAGTTTGGGGCGGGAGGATTGGGAGTCCTCCTGTTTGATGGGGTTTCTCAGAGTCGCTACGATAAGATTTGGGCGGGGGCAATTACCGTGGCGATTCTGGCATTTGCTTTAAATGGTATCTTGTTAGGATTACAATGGCTATCGAATCCGCAACGAAAAATCAAGCTGATGAGTGAGGGTTGAATCCAGTATCGATAACAAAATCTAAAGAAAAATCAGGTTGTGTCGATAAACGAAAAACTACTGGTACTATCGCTTTGCCATCAATCAATCTGCCGTAAATCATTTAACAGTACGCTCAATCGCACCACCAAAGCTAACCGCAACATCATAACCAATCCGCATCGTAAATAACCTTGCGTTTGGTTTATTTTGCTTTAATTTTAATGCTGTTTCTACGCCAGTTTTATCAATTCCATATTCGCCTGTTTCAGAATCAATTACAATCATTTTGCCAATGTTATCGCCATACTCAACTTGTTGACGAATGCCATTTTCGTAAAATTGTTTAGCTCTGTGGGCAACTTCTTCTACACTCCAAAAAATAGCCTGCATTATAACTATACCTGCTTGGTGCTTTTTTAATTATTATATCGTCTCTTTAGAGTCGGAGAGTTTCAAACGCTGTGTGAGGATGTCAATCGTTGTAAAGCAGTCAAACTCACCTCCGCCACTAATGCCAATATTGCCACTGGAATGGCACCAACTAATAGAATGCTTTGATCATAAAGCGCAAACCCCAATACAATAAAACTTCCCAATCCCCCTGCACCAATAAAAGCAGCCAGAGTCGCACTGGCAATCACTTCAACTGTCGCGGTTTTAATCCCAGCAATAATTACGGGTAAAACTAACGGGATTTCGATTTGTTGCAGAATTTGCCTAGGAGACATCCCCATCCCTTTGGCGGCTTCGATGATAGTGGGTTCAATAGTGCGAAAGGCAACATCTGTGCTGATCAAAATCGGTGGTAGTGCTAAAAGTGTCAACGCTACCGCCGCCGATTTGAAACTTAGCCCCAAATAGGGAATGGCAACGAATAAAATCGCTAAGCTGGGAATGACTCGTAAGCCATTGACGGTATTAATCAAGACAGTTGAGGCAGTGCGCGATCGCGCACTCAGCAGCCCTAACGGTAAACCCAGCACCAAGCTGATTGTCAGTGGCACGAGTACCAATAGTAGATGTTGCCCTAGGGCTTCCCTAAAGTTGTCTGGATGACTAGCAATATAATTGAGGACTTCAGTAAATTTCTGAAACATTTGAGTTTTTTAGCCATTAACGTTTATCATACAGTCATTCTGCCCGTGCCAGTGGCTGTAGTGATCAGGCTATCTGCCCCAGTGTTTATCCCTACAACCAGGATTTTACTTGGTTTTCATGCTGTCATGTCAAGTTTTTTATCTTTCCCTGCACTATAGATCCTACGCTTACGGAATTCGGAAAAAATCTTGGACAAGAAACTGAGATGTTCCGACGTTGGTGTTTCAGCGGGATGTCTAGATAGATTTTGAGGCATCTGTTGACATTTCGGTTATTGTCAATTGTCGGAACCAACTCATGAGTATAAAAGTCATTGTTTTTGATTTTGATGGCACTTTAGCGGATACTTTCAACGCGATCGTCCAGATCGCGAACCGTTTAGCGGACGACTTTGGATATAAACCGTTGATGCCATCAGATATTGAGAGAGTTAGAAATTTAAGCGCTCGCCAGATTATTAAAGAATCAGGAGTTCCATTATTCAAGATTCCTTTTTTGCTGAAGCGGATTCAATCAGAATTACATCAGGATATTGAATCGTTCAAGCCTGTTGCTGGAATCCCTGAGTTGTTAAAGGAGTTGAAAAATCAAGGAAAAATTATCGGCATCTTAACCTCAAACAGCGAAGACAATGTTAAGGAATTCCTAAAGATACATAGTTTAGACTGTTTTTTTAGTTTTATTTGTTCAGAGCCTTCAATTTTCGGTAAATCACGCGCTTTAATAAACTTGATCAAATATCACTACTTTCAATCTAACTCTCTTATGTATATAGGAGATGAAACGCGAGATATCTCCGCCGCCAAGAAGATTAACATAAAGGTGATAGCCGTAACTTGGGGATTTAATTCGTTCAGTGTATTAAACCAATACAATCCTGATTTTTTAGTTGACCATCCTGGTGATGTATTAAACATTATCGCACAATGGGATTAAGTTTATATGGAAAAAGGCAATAGGCAATAGGCAATAGCAGGAGAGAGATGCGTCTGTCCATCTCTCTCTCACCCCATCTCCCCATCTACTCTATCTGCTACCTTTGAACACAACTTGGTATGAATTCCTGGCGGGTTAACGCTGTCACTTAGCGAGCGAGACGCTCGCACTACTGTTTCCTCGTGTCTTGGAGCCTTTTTCTTCTGCCTTGTCCCCGATCAAAACAGGGGGAGTTGATCTCGATTGAGTATAGATCCGCGATCGCGCTGCTTGACACATCGGCAATGAAGTGAAGAAACAATATTAGCTGAAATCCTTTAACCAAAGGGGTTACAGCATTTTTTATGGCGAGAAATTACAGGTATGACTGGAAAACCGAAGGCGTAACAGCGGATGCTCTAAAAAAAATTTTGCCAAAGGACTTGCCAAATCATCCCTTTAGTGGGTAAGATTAGTAATCGTGGCAAGCATTGAAGTCATGATCCTCAGTAGCTCAGTGGTAGAGCGGTCGGCTGTTAACCGATTGGTCGCTGGTTCGAATCCGGCCTGGGGAGTTAATCAATAACTTATTGTAGATGCCCAACACCAAAGTTGTTGCTCGGCGTTGGGAACGTTGGGAAAAATAGAAGTTCACTCTCCTCGATCATAAAGGAGTTGGGCTAACTGATTTCGTAATAAGGCTTCTTGCTGAGTCTCACCGATCGCATTGGCAAGAGCGATCGCTTGTTCGTAAAATTGCTTCGCTTTCACTACATTGCCTCTGGCGAGGTAAAATTCGGCAAATAATCTCAGTGTAACTAGCTCTCGGCTTAAGCTTTCCTGTTCTTGGGCTAAGGCGAGATGCTGATTCAGGTATCGAATCGCCAGCAAATCTGGACCAATGATGCTGTAGGATTTCGCTAATCCCCGCAAGGCGCGAAACTGATTGGAAATATCCTGGCTATCTTGTGCCAGTTGTAAAGTATAGCGATAGGAGCCAATTGCATCTTTGTAGGAGGCGATCGCGAAATAGGCATCCCCTAAATTATTACGAGTATTTGCCTCTCCCAAGGGATCGCCTAATCGCCGCCGCAAGGTTATCGCCGCTTTATACTGCTTAATCGCCTCTAAATAATCACCCGCACGAGCCGCGACTAAACCCAGGTTGCTTAAACTAAGTCCTTCCCCTTCGCGATCGCCTACTGTGCGAGCAATGGTTAGAGCTTCAGCAAAGCTTTCTTGAGCAGCGTTCAGATCATTTGATTGTACCAGTACAGTACCCACGTTATTCAATGCATAAATTTGTCCCTGAAAATCTTGGAGGAAACGAGCAACCCCTAACCGACGGCGCAGAGACTCTTCGGCTTGGGAAAAGCGTCCCAAATCAGCGTAAGCGAGACCGATATAATTGTAAGCTAAGCCCTGTCCTTCAAAATCGCCAATTTTTTGATAAAGATCCAACGCCTGTTGCCAATAGGCGATCGCTTTTTGTAAATTTGCTTGGCGTTTTGCCTCTCCTCCTAACCGCAACAGTACATCTGCCTCATTTCGTGCTTCCCGTTGAATCGTGCTATCTAAGGGAATTGTTAATTGATCTTGTAAGTCAAAACCCGTGTCATTGGAGACGGTTTGACTTTGAGCCGGGTTACTCGCCAGCAGTACCGCCCCAGAAATCAGAGCCATCGCTGTGCGACGAATCACCTTCACCGAGAGATATCCTCTGTTCATGATCGGGAGATTTTTTGATCGGGATAAAAAATTTCTATCTTTAGTTTAAACGGGGACAGCCTTGGATTCGGACTTGCCATCGGCATGATCCACCGCTTCCTGCGCTTCCTGTAAGTAAATCTCGCGAATATCATCGGGTAAGTTTGCCTCTAATAGCTGATACCCTTGCTGGAGTTGACGTCTGACTTGAGCGGGTGCGATCGCTTCGCCTTCGGCTTGTAAATAAGCAGCGATGCGGGTTTCACTCCACTTAAAGGTTAACGCCATGATGATGATTAACCGCATGAGCGCAGGTAACTGCTCTAATGCCGCCTCCAGGTAACACCATAATGGCGGTGGTGCGGCTTGCAGGGTATAGTGAATAGACTCCACTGGGGGTAACTCCGCTTGATTGATGCAGACGGCTGTCATGTTAATCAGCCAGCTTTGGAAGGTATTGGATTCACTCGCCGCCTCTTTGATGAAATCCATTCCCCGCAATTCATAGAAAATATGACGCCAAGTAAGGGCAAAGAGGTAGTCAGCTTGCACAGGCGATCGCGCCGAATGACGAATTAAGGTATAGACTATCGGACTATAGCGGCAAAAAATCGCCGTGAAATACTTGCCCTGTTCCGGATAGCGCTGAAACAGCGTCACCAATTCGCGATCGCTGTAGTGAAACAGGGATTTGACTAGCGGATGGTTGGATTCAGAAAAATGTGGAATATGCACAGTCTTTACGTTCTAGCTAGAATTCCGAATGCGCGGCGTTAACGCTCAAGTAGATGCCTCCCTTATGCCGGTGTTATCCCTTTGGTCAAGGATTTAACGGTGAGTTGCTGATGCCTGTCATACTTAGCGTGTAAGTTATACGTACCAGAGGATTAGCATAGCTTGTTGAGCTTAGCTAAAATTAGTAACATCTAGTAACATCTGTAGGACATCAGATGGTATTCATCATAAACCTGTAACAGGACAACCGATTCATCAAACTTAAATCAACTCAACATAGCTTGTCAGAATGATTCTATCAGTTGATATTATTGCCTTTCGACTACCGCTCCTGCCTTTGGGTGCTTTTTTACCGTCTCTGCCATTAGATAGCCTTTTTTCCACCCAAGGCATTATGGTTATGCTCTTGGCAGCTTACGCGGTGGCGATGTGGATGTTTCTCACCAGTGCGCCAAAAGTACATACCATTATGGTGTCTGATTTGGAGGTGGCACGGCAGTTTTACGAAGGCTTGCTGGAATTGTCCGCAGCGGAAGTTCCCCTACATTACTACTACAACTATGAGCAAACCCTAGGTGCAACAGGGATCGATCCCCTCTATCTATCCACCAATACCGGAACCACGAGTGCGACTCAACTACAAGGAACCGAGGGACTTTGGTATCAGCTAAAAAAAAATACCCAACTCCATGTCATTTCCGGTGCCAGCTATGGGAATAAAAATCGACACCGCCATGTCTGCTTTGATCATGATTGCTTAGAACAAGTGTTGATGCGGGTACAAATGCGACGCCTCAAGTATAAGGTTCGCGCTCAAAAACCGTTGAATTTTTTAGTCAAGGATTTAGAGGGGCGCGTTATTGAAATGGCTGAAGTCTCGAATTAAGGCATGATGATTATCGCTTAAGCGGTGAAGGAATGAAAGGGTTTTCATCAAATCCGCGACGATTAGTTTTACTCTCGTCACTTTTTTTTATCTTTCCACAGCTAGCGGTGGGGAAGAAGTAGAGACATTCCACCGGAAAGTCTAGTCTGTCAATTGTCGGGGCGGGCGCGAGCCGTTTAATGGTGGAATCCTACCGATAACCTCTCAACAAAACCCGCACCTCGTCATAAAAGGGAGGTATAAGTAGCGAATGTTACCATTTGGTAGGATTTTGGGTCGAGCCGTTGTTCAGTGGCGATCGCGTCGTTGCCGTTAAGTTGATCAGCCATGATCAACCAAGGAACATTGATCTGTTCCGACAATAGTGTATTATAATTTTTGCCAGCCTAGTATATTTCGGATAATTAGCCAATCTAAATTGTCATTAAACGTTGATATTTGCCCGATTTAAGCTTGACAAATTTTAGAGTTTAAGCACTAAGAAGACTGACACTAATTTTTGTTTACAAAAAATAAAGAAAAAATATTAACTAATTTAAATAATTGTGAATTAGTAAAATACAACACGATTTTTCTGATACAAATAAACCTAGGAAATATTTCTTATGGCAAACGCAAGTTCACGCTGATAGAGTGTAGAAGGTGCTGATATGAATGAAAAGAGTTACGAATTGGAATCTGAACTGAAAACGTTGAACCACGTCTATCAAACATTATCTGAAGTCAATCCTCACATGAATGATGAGCATTATGGTCTAGAATCCCTGGGGTTAAGGAACCTTGGTCATCTGTATCACAATCTCCCGGTTCCCCAGCTTATTGAAGAATCCCTAAAACGTCATGAAGGCGTTCTCGCTGCCAATGGCGCTCTTTGTGTAGAAACAGGCAAATACACCGGACGTTCTCCTGCGGATAAATTCATCGTTGATGAGCCAGGGCTGCATGAGGAAGTGAACTGGAATAAAGTCAACGTTCCCATCTCCCAGGAAAAATTTGACTTACTCTATAAACAGATGTTGGCTTATTTGCAAGGCAGAGATCTGTTTATCTTTGATGGATATGTCGGCGTTGATCCGCAATACCGCCTGGGTGTACGAGTTATTAACGAACTCGCCTCGCAAAATTTGTTTGCCCATCAAATGTTCCTCCGCCCCACTCCAGAGGAACTGAACACTCATAACCACGAATTAACAATTATTGCGATTCCTGGTTTACAGGGAGACCCAGAAATTAATGGTATCCATAGTGAAGCCTTTATTGTCGTCAGCTTTGCCAAACGGCTGGTTTTGATCGGCGGTTCGCGCTATGCCGGTGAAACCAAAAAGTCGGCATTCTCATTCATGAATTATCTGATGACGAAGCGCGATGTTCTGCCCATGCATTGTTCCGCCAACATGGACAAAAAAGGGAACACCGCGTTATTCTTTGGACTTTCGGGTACAGGGAAAACCACCTTATCAGCTGATCCCACACGGCATCTGATTGGGGATGACGAACATGGATGGTCAGAACGAGGTGTCTTTAACTTTGAGGGAGGCTGCTACGCCAAAACCATTCGGCTGTCGCGGACGAATGAACCCCAGATTTGGTCAGCGATTCGCTTCGGGTCAATGATGGAAAACGTGATGCTTGACCCAGAAACCCGCATTCCCAACTATGATGATGGTCGCCTCACTGAAAACACACGAGTCGCGTATCCGGTCGATTATATTCCCAATTGTGTCATTCCGGGTATTGGTGGTCATCCCAAAACCGTGATTTTCCTTACCGCCGATGCTTTTGGTGTATTACCCCCCATCACCAAGCTGACCAACAATCAGGCAATTTTCCACTTCATGTCAGGTTACACCAGCAAACTGGCAGGTACAGAACGGGGAATTACGGAACCCCAAGCCACATTCTCCGCTTGTTTCGGTCAACCGTTCCTTCCCCTGTCGCCAACCGTTTACGGCGAGATGTTATTTGAACGACTGGTTAAACATGATGCCAATGTCTATTTAGTCAATACAGGATGGACGGGTGGACCTTACGGCGTTGGTACACGTATCCGGATTCAAGACAGTCGCGCCATGGTTGCAGCGGCGTTAAGTGGGGAGTTAGAACAAGTGAAATTCTATCACCATCCCATCTTCAAGATTTTAGTGCCAGAAACGGTTCCTGGGGTTGACAGCAGCATACTTGATCCGCAAAATACCTGGAGTGATCCCCAAGCCTATGAGAAGCAAGCGAAGGATTTGGCGAAACGATTTGTGAACAACTTCAAGAAGTTTCCCAATGCACCGCGTGAAGTGAAGGAAGCAGCACCTGTTTTTGAGTAACTGTTTCGATGTCTTCCCGTAACAACCTTTACTGATTACTGTAGGGTTGTTGCGGACAAGAACCTGAACGGGTAAGGATGCCTAGCTGTCATTGGTGTCAACTGAAGCAAACCAATAATCGTGTAGAGACGTAGCATGCTACGTCTCTACATTTCTAAGGTCATTTCTAAGGTCATTATTATCTTCAGGGGCAGGCTTTAGCGATAATGTTTGGGAAAAAACCGATAACTACACTAAACCCACCCCTCTAGGGGAAGCATGTAGAGACGCGACTGTCTTCAACAGTTGAGGAAACCCTAGCGTGAGAGAGCGCTGGGGCACATAGAAGGACTAGACTTCACTAGATTATCACAAAACATGACCGAACAGTTTACGCGATAGTTTACGCGATCGCTTGCACCTTCGGACATAGGGCGACCCGATCGGATTGAGTGGACTACCGTTGAGAATTAATGCAAGCGGGTCGCCCCTACATGGACATTGATGCGCTGCGGATCGCTCCTAAATGACCAATGAACCATGAACTATGAACCATGAACCATGACCAATCCCATAACGATAACTTTTCGATTTATCGGTTGAGTTTTAAATTGCTCCATCACCCCATCATCCCATCACCCCTTGAGCAACGCGGCAAACGGCTCATGTCCCCGTAGATGATCAAAATCTGAGTCAGTTTGGGCTAAGGTGAGATATTCGCTGGGATTCAGGCGAATCGCGGCTTGTAAACTCGCGATCGCACTTTCCTGATTTCCCAGTAAGGCATAGCAGCAGGCTTGATTGTACCAGGCGTATTCGTCGTCTGGATCAGAGTCTAATACCTGTTCATAACTTGCCACGGCTTCGGGATATCGAGCCAGTTTCCGTAGTAGTTCCCCGCGCTGATACCAACTCCAGGGGTCAGTGGGTTTGATTTCCAACGCCCGATCATAGCTAGCTAAGGCGTCTTCTAAGCATCCCCATCGTCGCAGGGAATCTCCCCGTCGGTACCATGCCCAATAATCATCGGGTTGGGTTTCTAAGGCTTTTTCATAACTGGCAATTGCCTCTCCATACCGTGCCAAATGCCGCTGGGCGTCACCTAAGCGATACCAACTCCAGTAATCGGTTGGTCTACTCTTCAGGGCTTCCTCAAAGGAGGTAATCGCTTCCTTGTACCAATCTAAATCTTCTAGAGCGACCCGTCCCCGATTGTACCAAGCCCAATAGTCATCGGGTCGAGTATCCAGGGCGTGATCATAACTTGCGATCGCGTCTTCGTAACGTTGTAATTCCCGCAGTACCTTGGCGCGTTGACACCAACTCCAATAATCAGTGGGCTTTTCGGCTAAAGCTTGGTCATAACTGCTTAACGCTTCCGAGTAGTGTCCCAAGGCATCTAAAACATCGGCTCGCCAGTACAGCGCCCAAAAATCATGGGGCTTGTAGTCTAAAGCCCGATTATAGCTGGTCAGAGCATCTTCATAGCGCCCTTCATCGCGCAATCCATGCCCTTGATTTAACCAATCTCTATAGCTATCAGGTCTGCACTCTAGCACTCTGTAGATAGTGTGAGTAGGTGTCTGCCTCATCGATAATGTCGTACTCATAGTGTGAACTACCTACATCAAATCAAAGATTCAAATCAAAGATTATGATGCAGGCTTCGCGTCTCATCCGCCGATGCCTCAATACCCGAAAGTATATCGGTCTTACTCAGCGTCTCTGGTTAGTTATCTAACCTTTATCTCCTATTAAGAGAACCCGCGCAGCCGCCCTGGTTCCCAAGGCAGAATACTCTTTTTTGCCGCTTGGTTTTCGCGGTTTGGGGCTAGAACTCTAGCCTATTTACTTTAGTATAACATATCAAGTAATTGATGGTAATGTGTGAAAAGCATAAGTTTCTAAAAATAAGTTTTTTCTCTCTGGCGATTCATCCCAACGCTGACGTAAAAGTATAGCGCGGGACTTCTCGCCCAATCAAGTTAAATTATGTAACGGATACTTGAGTGGTAACTAATGACCAATGACTAATGACCACTGACCAATGACAAATAACTAATGTTACCCACACCACTGTTAATTTATCGACAAAATGGGGAAGAGATCATCCCCAAGCGCTTACCGATTAACCCACGCACCTGTGATATTGCCACGGATTTAATTACCTGTTTTCGGGAAGCGGTAGGTCATACTCAAGGCAAACTCAATAGCCAGCTTTCTGAATTAGAAGGGGATAGCCCGGATTACCGCCTTAAACGGGGACTAACGCATCTGCTCAAAAATAACTTCAGTACCTTTGAAATCGTTAGTCCCCTAGAACCGAAAGAACTGCGACAACGGGTTTTTACCCTATCTGCTCAATCCCTCCCCTGTCGCGCTGCTACAGAAGCTACCCTAGAAACCCTCAGTAGTACGCTTACTCAAGAATTACACCAAGAGGTGCTACCGTCGCAAATTCGCACAGGGCTGTATGCGGATTTGCCGGAAAATCGGATTCTCACCCAGTTTGATGATCCCGCCCCAGAAGCCTTGCTGCACCGTTACAACTTATCTCAAGTCCAGGGGATTTTCTACAAAGCCTCTGAGATGATTCTCAATGCTCATCGGAATGTACCGGGAGAGTATAAGTTACTGTTTCGTTATTTAAAGTTATTTGGCTTAATGACGTATATCGAAGGCGATGCCGATCATGGGTTTACGATTACTATAGATGGACCAGCGAGTTTATTTAAAACCAGTACCCGCTATGGACTTGCGATCGCGAAACTGATTCCGGCGCTACTCCATGTTACCCGTTGGAGTCTCAAAGCCACGTTACAAATGCGTGATCCCTACACGGGAACGTGGAAATCCGGACGGTTCAGTCTCAACGATAAATGTGGGTTGGTCACTCATTATCCCCCGGGTAAGCCTTACGATAGTATGATTGAGGCATCCTTTGCCAACCGTTGGGACTCGCTGAAAACGGAGTGGATATTGGAGCGAGAAGTGGATCTGATTCCGATTCCGGGGAGTGTGATGATTCCCGATTTTCGTCTGGTGCATCCCGATGGGCGAGATATGTTATTGGAAATTGTTGGGTTTTGGCGTCCCGACTATCTGCAAAAGAAATTTTCTCAAGTCCGGCGGGCGGCTTGTGATAATTTGATTTTGGCAATTTCTGAGCGACTTAATTTGGATAAAGCCGGGGTTAAGCTTGAACGTGTACCTGCCCAAATTATTTGGTTTAAGGATAAGTTATCACCCAAGGCGGTACTAGAGGTTTTAGATCAATGAACGGTGATTTCCGTAGGGGCGCACCGAATTGAAACTCAAAATGATTATTTGATTACGGTAAAAAGAATCAAAGAAAATTGTACAATCGTCTTAAGGAGTTAGGGATACAGCCTCAAATTTCGACTCCTCTGAAAAAACACCTACAGGTTGTCGCATCTGAACCTAGAAATTGGCATGATTGGGAAGAAGATGAGTGCGGTAGCGCTCTCTGTTGTTAACCGCTACCGAGCAAAGTTGACACTCACCGCCCTATAAGGACGGTGATTCTTTCATCGTAGGGATTCCAATGAATTTACCCTCAGAAAGCATCTTGACCGTGTGTCCCACGGCTGCAAGTCCTCTTATACAGACTATTTGTGCGGCTGCTACATCTCT